>NZ_JBSFTC010000016.1:0-2201 GCF_053590415.1 Nonomuraea sp. NPDC003201 | reverse complement strand
TATGCCGCAGTGTCGGCTGGGCGCTATGCCGCAGTGTCGGCTGGGCGCTATGCCGCAGTGTCGGCTGGGCGCTATGCCGCAGTGTCGGCTGGGCGCTATGCCGCAGTGTCGGCTGGGCGTCGCGCCGCGGTGTCGGCCACGCGTCACACCGGAGCCTTGGTGGGGCGTTTGTGGCGGAACGTCGGGCCGGGCTGGGCTGCGCTGTGCTGACCACCACCAGGCCATTGGGGCGAGCGGCGACATGGATGGAGCCGATTGTCTGCGGTGGTCGCCGCCAGGGGTCAGCCGACCGTGACAGGAAGCTCCTTGATGCCGTTGATGAAGTTCGAGCGAAGCCGGCGCGCAGAGCCCGTTTGGCGGAGTTTGGGGCGTCGGCGGGCCAGTTGTTCGAAGAGGACCCGGAGTTCGAGTTTGGCCAGGTGGTTGCCCAGGCAGAAGTGAGCTCCGCCGCCGCCGAAGCCGATGTGCGGGTTCGGGTCGCGGGTGATGTCGAAGACCTCGGGGTCGGAGAAGACCGCGGGGTCGCGGTTGGCGGCGGCGTAGAAGACCACGACCTTGTCGTCGGCCTTGATCTCCTGCCCGCCCAGCACCTGGTCGGTGGTGGAGGTGCGGCGGAAGAGGTTGACCGGGGAGACCCAGCGGACGATTTCGTCGGCTGCGGTCTTGGCGAGGGTGGGGTCGGCGACCAGGCGGGCCCACTGGTCCGGGTGCTCGAAGAGGGTAAGCATGCCGCCGGAGGCCGCGTTGCGGGTCGTCTCGTTACCGGCGACCGCCAGGAGGAGGATGAACAGGTTGAACTCGTTCTGATCAAGCGTCTCGCCGTGCTCGTTGGGCTGAAGGAGCTTGGTGACGATGTCGTTCTTCGGGGTGTCCCTACGGCGTGTCGCGAGTTCGTTGGCGTAGGCGTAGACCTCCATGGCGGCGGCCGAGCCCACCTCGGGAGTTTCCGAGTAGTCCGGGTCCTGGCTGCCGATCATGCGGTTGGACCAGGTGAAGAGCTTGTCGCGGTCGGCCACGGGCGCGCCGAGCAATTCGCAGATCACGTACAGGGGGAGCGGCGCGGCGACTTCGGTGACGAAGTCGATCTCGCCGGTGCACTTGTCCAGGAGGTCGTCGCAGATGTTGCGGATGTGCTCTTCGAGCGCGCCGATCGTACGCGGAGTGAAGCCGCGGTTGACCAGGGAACGCCGTCTCGTGTGCTCGGGCGGGTCCTGGTTGAGCATCATGTGGCGCTGGAGATCGATCTGTTCCTGGGTCAGCTCTTCGAACAGGGCGAGCTTCTTGTGCGAGGAGAACCGGTCGGAGTGCCGCGATACATGGACGACGTCCTCGTATCGGGTGACGGCCCAGAATCCGGGCTCGCCCTCGTGCCAGTGGACGGGGGAGTTCGCGCGGAGCCAGGCGAGCTGCTCGTGTGGTGGTCCGGTGGTCGCGTAAATGTCCCTGTCGACGAGGTCGATGTGCACCAGATTCACCCTCTTGATCAAGCGCTTGGTTACTACTACTTGAAACGTGTTCTATTACGTCCCTGTACGACCGTCAAGGGGCAATGTAGTGGCGAAATGGCTCCACAAGGGGTCCGCCGAGGTCGGGCATTCGTCGAGCGATGCGGCTTGTGCCAGGTCCCCGCGGTCACCGACGACGGCGGCTTCGCTTGATGGCGGGAAGTACGCGTGTCATTGGCCGTTTGCGTGCGTGCCGTCGGCCGCCTGTGCGCAAGTCGTCGACCGTCTGTGCGCGTGCCCTCGGCTGTCTGCGTGCGAGTCGTTGTCTTCTGTGCGTGCGCCATGGCTGTCGTGTGCGTGCCATTGGCCGTCTGCGCCGTCTGCGCCGTCTGCGCCGTCTGCGCGCGAGTCGTCGACCGCCTGTGTGGGTGTCGCTGGTCGTCTGTGCGCGTGCTACCGGCTGTCTGTCTGCGTGCCATCGGCTGTCTACGTGCGAGTCGTTGGTCGTCTGCGCGCGAGACCTGGCTGGGTTTCATGCGCGATGCAGCCGTTCCGTGCGCCCAGATTGAGTCGGCTCGCATGTCCGATACGGCTGGCCTGGCGTGTGCGACACGGCGGGGCTCGCGTGCTCGATAAGCCGGCGCGTGCGCCCCTGTCGCGAGGGCTTGAGTCCCACGCCGGCACCTGCCACGGGGCCCACGCCGGCACCTGCCACGGGGCCCACGCCGGCACCTGCCACGGGGCCCACGCCGGCAC
>NZ_JBSFTC010000015.1:0-82471 GCF_053590415.1 Nonomuraea sp. NPDC003201 | reverse complement strand
GGTGGCGCAGCGCCACCTCCGCGACGGGCCCCGGCGCGGCGGGCAGCAGGCGCAGGTAGTCGGCGGCGTGCTTGCTCACCTCGTCGGGGGTCGGCTGGAGCAGCTCGTGCAGGCGGACGAAGAAGCGCAGGTCGGCGGCCTCGCCACCGCGCAGGAACCGCCGTACGCATCCGTCGAGCAGCAGGTCGCGGCGGCCCTGACCGGCCAGCCTCTTGAGCGCGGCCAGCCAGGTGCCGCGCGTCAGCGGCTCCGCGCGCTCGCCCCGCAGCACCGCGCCCACGCCCTCCGCCTCGAAGAGCCGGGGAAGGAGGTGGTCGAGCAGCGGGTCCTCGCGGACGGGCGGCCGGCGTACCCAGGCCACGACGATGGGGTCGTGCTCGGGCGGGACCACGCCGGTGCGGCGCAGCATGGCCAGGGCGAGCGTGTCCATCTCGTCCGATCGGCGGCGCCGGCGGGGGGCCGGGCGCAGCCGGAGCGCGGCGCGGGTGGCGAAGTCCTCCTGCCACGCGGCCGGGCGGGCGGACAGGACGCCTTCGAGGATCGCGGTGGTGGCGCCGCTCACCTCGCCGCGGTCCTGGAACTCGCGGCGGTTGAGCCAGGCCACGACGGCCGCCGCGCCGCCGATGGTGGCCGCGCCCGCGACCCGCAGGGAGTCGGCCCAGTTCTCCCCGCGCTCGAGCGGCCAGGGCTGGTTCCAGGGGGTGTTCCACTCCCAGCGCTCGTACTCGTGGACGGTGCGGCCGGCGCGCTCGGCCCGGCGCACGTGCTCGCGCCAGGCGGCCTCGCTCTCGCGCTCCCGCCTGGCGATGCGCTCCAGCTCCCGGGCGTGGGCCCGCTCCTCGGCCACGGCGACGTGGGCGGGGAGCAGGGCGGCCACCTCGCGGCGTTCGCGCTCGCCGAGAGCGAGGACGCGTTCGGAGACCCACTGCGGGTCCCCGGTGTCGATGGCCGCCACCACCGTCTCCCATGCGGTCACGGAGCGACCTCTACGGCGACGCGGGCGGCGATCCTGGCCGCCAGCACGTGCTTGCACGGCCCCCGCGAGCCCCGGTGGTCGAACCACCACGGGCACGTGCACTCGCCGTCGGCGATCCGCACCCGCCGCACCCCGCCGTCGGTCGTCACCTCGGCCGTCTCCCCGAGCAGCCGTACGGCGCCGGAGTCCGCCAGCGCGCGGGCGGCCGTCAGCCGGGGGTTGAGCTCCGCCACCTGGTCCCTGTCGTAGGGCAGCTCGCGGTGGAAGTGGGCCGCCTCGTGCAGGTCGTAGCCGACGCGCCCGGCCGTGCCGAGCTGGGTGAGCGCGGCGCGTACGCGTTGGATCGCAAGCCCGGAACGGTCGGCGAGCAGCCCCAGCTCGACCGTGGGCTCGAAGTTGAGCAGCATGCCCACCACGTCGGCGTCGTCCGCGGCCTCGTCGGTGGCCAGGTCGGACAGCACGGCCCCCTCGCCGGAGAACCCGCGCCACGGCTCGGGCGAGACGGCCAGCGTGTAGCGCATGCCGGGCAGCTCCAGCTCCCAGGCGCTGGCCGTGGACGAGCCGTCGGCGGGCCCGTACACCCTCAGTGTCTTGGCGAACCTGAGCAGCGGCAGCAGCGTGGCCACCCGCCCGGTGCCCGACAGGCAGACCGCGCCGGTTTTCGGGCCGCGCGCGGGGCCTGAGGCCACGCGCAGGTCACGGCCCGAGGGGACGGCCCAGACGGTGGAGCGGGCGCCCTTCGGCAGGGAGCGCAGGAAGCGCACGGCGTGCGGCCCGGCCAGCTCGGCCCGCAGGTCCCAGCCGGACGCGATCACCTGCACCTCCGCGAACCCGCGCAGCCACCGCGACGGCAGCGGCACCTTCTTCTCCACGACCGCGCCGTCGAGCGTGGTGACCGTCAGCTCGTCGGGGCCGACGCCCAGGTGGAGCGGATCCCTGCCGCCCACCCTGGCCAGGGACTCGCGCAGCGGGCCGTTGACGTCGACGTTGGTGGTGCCCCGGTCGAGCACGTCGCCGTCGAGCTCCAGCACGTCGAGCCGGGCATAGACGCCGCCGCACGCCGAGAACGACTCGAACCGCAGCCGCCCGCCGTCGCACGTCACCACCGGGTCGCGGGTCCAGCCCGGCCTGGGCTGGTGGTAGCGGGCGAGCGCCACGTCCGCCACCGCGAGCAGCCCGGCCGCCGCCGGAGCCGCGTGGGTGAGCAGCCCGCTGAAGAAGCGCGGGTGCGTCTGCGGCCCCGATAACGCCGTGCCGCCGGAGGTCGAGAGACCGAGCCTGCCGTCGGTGAGCGTGGAGGGGCCCGCGTACGAATATGCCTGTACCGCCTGAGTCATGCCCCGAACGATAGAGATCACCACCGACACAAACGGGGCTGGTACGTAAACCATCCGATGTGCGACACAGGGTGCGAAACCACAATGTGGCTGGTGCTCACCGTCGACCTGGCCCGCGTCGCCTTCACCCGCTTCGCCGTACCCGCGGGTTCGCCGCAGGCGGGCTCGTGGGCGAGCGCGGAGCAGCGGATCGGGTTCGCGGCGACCCAGCTCATCCCCTCGTGGACCGCGCGCACCCCGCCGGGCTCGTGGATCGAGGTGGCGCTCCGGGCCAGGACCGAGCGGGGCGATCTCACCAAGTGGTACGTCATGGGCCGCTGGTCGGAACACGGCACCCCCCGCACCTCGGTGCCCGGTCAGGGCGACGAGGACGGGGACGTGGCGGTGGACACCTTCGTGGCCCGGCGGCCGGTCGTGGCGTACCAGGTGCGGGTCGCGGCGCACGGCGGGGACGCGCGGGTGACCGGGCTGGGCGTGATGGCCTCGGCCGTGCCGCGCCGCCCGGTCGTGGCGAGCCCCTTCGGCGCCGCGGGGGCGGTGGAGCTGGCGGTGCCCGCGTACTCCCAGCACGCGCACGCCGGGCACCATCCGCAGTGGGACGGCGGGGGTGTCAACTGGTGCGGCCCGACCTCGGTGGCCATGGTGCTGGGCCATTGGGGCCGCGGTCCCGGACCGGCCGAGCTGGCCTGGGTGGGGGACGGCGATCCGGCCCCGTCCGTGGATCACGCGGCCATGGGCACGTACGACGAGAGCTACCAGGGCACCGGCAACTGGCCGTTCAACGTGGCGTACGCGGGACGCTACGGCCTGGCCGGGTTCGTGACGCGGCTGCGGTCGGCGGTGGAGCTGGAGGCGTTCGTGCGGGCGGGCGTCCCGGTGATCACGTCGCAGTCGTTCAAGGCGGCCGAGCTGCCCGGGTCCTGCTACTCCACCAGCGGGCACATCCTGGTCGTCACCGGTTTCACCGTCGAGGGCGACATCGTCGTCAACGATCCCGCGGCTCCCGATGACGCCTCGGTTCGAAGGGTCTATCCGCGGGCAGCGTTCGAGAACGTATGGCTCAGGAGCTCGGGCAGCGGGGGCATCGCGTACCTCCTTCACCCGCCTGACCATCCACTTCCCCCATGTACGAATGGCAATTGGTGACTTGATGAGCATTCGACCGATCGACGTGGCCCGTACCGACGGCGGCCCGCAGTGGGTGGAGGCGGTGGCCACGCCCTCCGGCGTCGAGGTCTGGTGGGACGAGCCGCGCCCGGCCGAGGGCGGGCGCCGCTGCGTGGTGCGCCGCCTCCCTGACGGCAGCCGCGTGGACGCCCTGCCGCCGGGCTGGAACGCGCGCAACCGGGTGATCGAGTACGGCGGGCGCTCCTGGCGTCCGCTCCCGGGCGGCGGCCTGGTCTTCACGAACTGGGCCGACCAGCGCCTCTACCGCCTCGAGGGATCGGATCCGGTGGCGATCACCCCCGAGGGCCCGTACCGCTACGCGGACCTCTACCTCCCGCCCGGCCGGGACGAGGTGTGGGCGGTCCGGGAGACGGACGGCGTGCGGGACCTGGTGGCGGTGCCCCTGGACGGCGGCCCGGTCACGGTGATCGTGAAAGCCCAGCACTTCCTGATGAACCCCCGCCTGTCCCCCGACGGCCGCCACGTCGCCTGGATCGGCTGGGACCACCCGAACATGCCCTGGGACGGCACCGAGCTGTGCGTGGCCCCGCTGGGCGAGGACGGCACGGCGGGCGCGTACCGGGTGGTCGCCGGCGGCCCCGAGGAGTCGGTGGCCCAGGCCGAGTGGCGCGACGACGGCAGCCTGTACGCCGTGACCGACCCCACGGGCTGGTGGAACGTCCACCTCGTCCCCCTCGACGGCTCCCCCGCCACGAACCTCACCCCCATCGAGCAGGAGTTCGGCGCCGCCGCGTGGAAGCCGGGCATGACGTACCTGGACATCGCGGACACGGGCGAGCTCGCGGTCGTGTACGGCACCCCGGACCTGCGCCGCCTGGGCGTGCTGAACCCGAAGACCGGCGACATCAAAGACATCGGCGGCACGGCCACCTACTGGTCCTCGACCGTGTCGGTCGCGGGCGGCAAGGTGGCGGCCGTGGGCGCGACCCCGTACACGCCGCTGGAGGTCACCCTCGTCGACCTCGCGGACGGCACCCACGAGGTCGTGTCGCCGCGCAAGCCGCTGCCGGCCCGCGACCTGCTGCCCACCCCCGAGGCCGTGACCATCGAGGGCGTGCACGCGCACCTCTACCCGCCGACCGGCGGCCGGAGCGGCCCGAACCCGTACGTGATCTTCGTGCACGGCGGCCCGACCGGCAACCTCCCGGTGGTGCTCGACCTGGAGATCGCGTACTTCACCAGCAGAGGGCTCGGCGTGGCCGTGGTCAACTACGGCGGATCGACCGGGTACGGCCGCGCCTACCGCGAGCGGCTGCGCCACGAGTGGGGCGTGGTGGACGTGCAGGACTGCGCCAGGGTGGCGCGCGGCCTGGTCGAGATGGGCCGCGCCGACGCCGCGAAGATCGCCATCCGCGGCGGCAGCGCCGGAGGCTGGACGACGGTGGCGGCGCTCGTGCACAGCGACGTGTTCGCGGGCGGGGTCGCGCACTACGCGATCACCGACCCGGAGAGCTGGGCGGCCGAGACGCACGACTTCGAGTCCCGCTACCTGGACGGCCTGGTGGGCCCGCTGCCCGAGACCCGCGACCGCTACACCGAGCGCTCGCCGCTCCTGAACGCCTACCGCGCCTCGGGCCCGTGCCTCATGCTGCACGGCCTGGAGGACGCGATCGTGGACGTGAGCCAGGCCGAGCGATTCACCGCTGAACTGGACAAACATGGCAAAGAGTGGGCCTTGCTCACCTACCCCGGCGAGCAGCACGGCTGGCGCAGGGAGGAGACTATCGTCTCGGTGCTGGAGGCCGAGCTGGCCTTCTACGGGTTGATCTTCGGCATGGAGACTCCCGAGGTGCCGCCTTTGACACTGAAGGGGAGAGCGTGAAGAGCGTTGCCGAGATCTGCTCGGATCTGATCAGGTTCGACACCACCAACCCGGGCTCCGGTGAGCGGCCGGCGGCCGAATACGTCGCCACGCTGCTGGCCGACGCGGGGATCGAGCCGGTGGTGTTCGAGTCGGCTCCGAAGCGGACCACCGTCGTGGCCAGGATCGACGGCGACTCCCCCGACGCGTTGCTGATCCACGGCCACCTGGACGTGGTGCCCGCCGACCCGGCCGAGTGGCAGATGGACCCGTTCTCGGGGGAGATCGTGGACGGCTGCGTGTACGGGCGCGGCGCGGTCGACATGAAGGGGTCGTGCTCGATGACCCTCGCGACCGTGCTCGACCTGGCGGCGCGCGGCGTGCGCCCGAAGCGTGACCTGGTGCTGGCGTTCCTGGCGGACGAGGAGGCGACCGGCGACTACGGCTCGCGGCACGCCGTCACCGAGCACCGGGAGCTGTTCGACGGCGTCACGGAGGCGATCAGCGAGTCCGGCGGCTTCAGCGTGGCCTCCGGCGAGCACCGGGTGTACCCGATCGCCGTCGGCGAGCGCGGCACCGCCTGGATGAAGCTCACCGCGCACGGCGTGGCCGGGCACGGCTCGCGCCCGCCGGTGGACAACCCGGTCGCCACGCTGGTGCACGCCCTGTCGCGGGTGGCCTCCCACCAGTGGCCCGTACGCCTGACGCCGCCGGTGGCCGCCCTCATCGAGAGCCTGTCGGAGATCATCGGCCGGCCGATCGACCTCGACCGCCTCGACGAGGAGGCCGCCCGGCTCGGGCCGCTGGGCGGCCTGTTCAAGAGCCAGATCCGCAACTCGGCGAACCCGACGATGCTCGACGCCGGCTACAAGGTGAACGTGGTGCCCTCGACGGCGGAGGCGCACGTGGACGGGCGTTACCTGCCGGGGTCGCAGGAGGAGTTCCTGGAGACGATCGACGCGCTGCTCGGGCCGAAGATCACCCGGGAGTTCGTCAACCTGGAGGACGCGCCCGACGCGCCGTACCCGTCCGCGTTCTTCGACACGCTGGCGGGCGCGCTGGTGGCCGAGGATCCGCTCGCCCGGCCGGTTCCGTACGTGATGGCCGGCGGCACGGACGCCAAGTCCTTCGCCCGGATCGGCATCAAGGGGTACGGCTTCGCGCCCCTCATGCTCCGGCCGGACCTGGACTACTTCGGGATGTTCCACGGCAAGGACGAGCGGGTGCCGGTGGAGGGGCTCGAATTCGGCACCCGGGTCCTCACCCGTCTCCTCGCCTAGCCCCTGGGCGGGCCGAACCACGTGGTGAGCGCGGCGGCGACCCCGTCGCGCCCGCCCGCCCACGCGACGTAGCCGTCGGGTCGCACCAGCAGCACCTCGGCGTCCCCGTCGCCGGGCATGGTCGAAGCGTGCGCCACCCGCACGCGGTCGCGGTGGCCCGCCACGGCGGCGTCGAGCCCACCGTCGCCGAGCCCACCGTCGCCGAGCCCACCGTCGCCGAGCCCACCGTCGCCGGGCGCACCCTCGCTGGGCGCTCCCGGGAAGGCCAGTACGAGGCCGCGCCCGTCCCGCAGCAGCTCGGCGACCGTCCAGGCCTTCGCGGGAGTCGGCTCGGCGAGCAGGGCCACGGGGGCCGCCTCCAGGCGTGGTGCGAACCGCCCGACGAGGGGGTGCGCCGAGCCGGGCGCGTAGTCCGTCTCCGTCCCGTCGGCCATCCCCGTGAAGTGCCGCTTGGCGTCCGGCAGCTCGATCACCTCCGCCAGCACCTCCCGCAACGCCTCCACCTGCGGCCCCGGCCGCATCAGCGCCACCTGGGCCCGCGTGTTGCGCAGCACCCTGGCCGCCACCGGGTGCCGTTCGGCGGTGTAGGTGTCCAGCAGCGCCTCGGGCGCGAGCCCCCGGGCCACCAGGGCCAGCTTCCACCCGAGGTTGACGGCGTCCTGCAGCCCCAGGTTGAGCCCCTGGCCGCCGATCGGCGAGTGCACGTGCGCCGCGTCCCCCGCCAGCAGCACCCGGCCCTGGCGGTACGTCCCCGCGTGCCGGGTGTTGTCGCTGTACCGGATGCCGGTCTCCAGCCGCTTGACCACCACGTCGTGCCCCGTCACCCGCCGCAGGCTGTCCTCCAGCTCCTCGGCCGTCATCGGCGCGTCCCGGTCGCCGGGCCCGCCGTCGAACTCGATGGTGGCGATCTCCCCCGGCACCAGCGACAGGTTCACCAGGCCGCCGGGGTGGCGCAGGGACGACGTCACGGCCTCGGCGGAGGCGAGTTCGGCCACGGCGGTCCGTCCCGTCATGGTCGCCGGCGTCCCCTCGAACGCGAACCCCGACCGCTTGCGCACCAGGCTCCGCCCGCCGTCGCACCCCACGAGGTACGCGGCCCGTACCGTCCGCCCGTCGGCGAGCGTGGCGACGGCGGCGGACTCGTCCTGCGCGACGTCGCTCACCGCGCACCCCTGCCAGATCCGCACCCCCATCCCGGCGGCCCGCTCGGCCAGGACGGCCTCCAGCCGGTCCTGCTTGAGCATGAGGTATTCGGCGTCGCCGGCCTCGCCCAGCAAAGGCAGTCCGCCGAAGTGCCCCCTGATCAGGCCCTCCTGGAGCAGCTCCACCATCATGGCGACCAGGTCGGCCCCGGCGGGCTCGCGGCGCGCGGCCAGCTCGTCGAGCATCGCCCACTGCTCCCCCGCCACCGGCTCGACCAGGTCGCGCAGGGCCAGCGACTGCACGGTGCGCGCGTTGAGCGAGCGCAGGCCGAGGCTGCGCGTGCGGCGCTCCTCGCCCGTGGCCGCCTCCAGGACCAGCGGGTCGGCCCCGCCCAGCTTGAGCTCGCACGCCAGCAGCAGCCCGACCGGCCCGCCGCCGACGATGATCACGTCGGTCATCTCCGCTCCCCTACTTACGCAGTAAGCTTACGTAGTAAGTAGAACACATACACCGTAAGCTTTGTCAATCCGGGAAAGGAGCATTGAATGGCACGACGGGAGCCGCTGAACCGAGAGAGGGTCCTGGACGCGGCCCTGGAACTGGCCGACAAGGAGGGCCTGGAGGGCCTGACCATGCGACGGCTGGCCAAGGCGCTCGGCGTCGAGGCGATGTCCCTCTACAACCACGTCTCGAACAAGGCCGACATCCTCGACGGCGTGGCCGAGCGGGTGTTCGAGCAGGTCGAGCGGCCGGACCCGGCGCTGCCGTGGCAGCAGCAGGTGCGCGAGGTGGCGCTGAGCATGTACCGGGTGTTCAGCCGCCATCCGGCGGTGCCGCTCGCGCTGGTCACCGACCAGTCCAACCCGACCTCCGTACGGGCGCTGGAGCCGCTCGACGCGCTGGTGGGGGCGCTGTTCCAGGCCGGGTTCGACGACCTGGGCGCGTGGCGGGCGCTGACCGCCGTGAACAGCCTGGTGTTCGGCTCGCTGGTACTGTCGACGGGCGGGTTCACCGGAGATCCCGGCGTGCACGCGGGCGAGCAGGGGGTCAGCGCGTACGTACGCGAGATGGATCCGGCACGGCTGCCGCATTTCAGCAGGCTGCTGCGGAGCACCCGGGAGGGCGTGGACCCCCTGGCGGACTTCGAGCAGGCCCTGGACATGCTGATCCACGGCCTGGCGGCCGAGGCCCCCAAATAGTGGAACAAAGCGTTCCGTTCTGCTATGCTGAAAGCACCACGAAAGGGGGCTCACCAATGAGCGACACCACTGTCAGCGGCTGGGACATCCTCGACGGCTCGCACGAGGCGCTGCGCCGGGTCGTCGGCGCCGTGCCGGCCGGGGCCTGGCAGCTGCCGACGCCCTGCGCGGCCTGGAACGTCACCCAGGTCCTCCAGCACGCGGTCGGCGACCAGATCGGCTTCGCCGCCGCGCTGACCGGCGAGCCCGGCCCCACGTTCAACCCGTTCGAGCCGTCGGGCGCGCCGGAGACGGACCCGACGGCCTTCACCGCGGACGCGCTGGTCCGCTCGGCCCGGGCATGGGCGGGCGTCGACCGGAGCGCCGCGGAGGTGCCGACGCCGGTGCCGCCGCACAAGATGTCGCCGTGGTCCGGCTCGACGGCGTGCGCGCTGGACGCCGCCGTGCACGCCTGGGACATCGCGGTCGCGACCGGCCAGGCCTCGCCGCTCACGCCGGAGCTGGCCAGGCCCCTGCTGAAGGTGGCCATGGAGATCGTCGAGCCGCTGCGCGCCTGGGGCGCGTACGCCCCGGCGCTGGACTCGGAGCCGGGCGACGACGACGTGGCGGCGCTCCTGCGCTACCTCGGCCGCGACCCGCGCTGGACCCCCTCCTCCTGACCGCGGCGGATCAGGAGAACTTCGACTTCGGGCGGTCCTGGAGCTCGCCGTCCACGTAGATGTCGAGCTTCTCGTTGTAGAACGCGATCAGCCCGGCGACCTTCGCGCTCTCCGGCAGCGGCGTGCGGTACGACCAGGCCAGGTCCTTCTGGCCGTTGACCGTCCAGTATTCCGCCGTGCCCTTGTAGGGGCAGTGGGTGGCGGTGTCGGTGTGTTCCAGCAGGTCGAGCCGTACGTCCGTCTTCGGCAGGTAGTAGCGGGCGGGCAGGCCCGTCTCGAAGAGGACGCGCGGGCTGCGGGAGTCGGCCACGGTCACGCCGTCCACCTCGACCCGCACGTGGCGCGAGCTCGCCAGGACGTCCACCCGCGTGTACGGGTCGCGCGGGTGGAAGTAGACCTCCTCGTCCTCCTCGAACCAGGCGTCCATGGCGTCCCACTCGAAGCGGACGTGGCCGCGGATCTGCTCCAGCGGCGAGTCGGGATAGACGAGCGCGGCGTCGGCCGCCTCCGCCGTGCCCGAGGTGACGGTGTGGACCAGGCCGTCTCCCCTGCTCGGGGAGTGCTTGGTCGCGCCGGTGGCCTTGAGCGCGGACTCGTCCACGTCGGCGGCCGGGAAATAGTAGGTGGGGTAGTACGGGACCTCCCACACCAGGAGGGCGGAGGTGGAGTCGGCCACCACCCGGCCGCCGAGATAGGTCCTCACACGCTTGGCCGTGGGCTCGACGCGTACCCGGCCGCGGTTCGTGACATCCATGTCACCGCCAACCCCGGACGCGGCACCGCTATTCCGGTCCCGCGTGCGGGCGGCCGGGGCTCAGCCCAGTCCGAACGCGGCCAGCGTCGCCCACGTCGCGGCCGTGCCGACCACCGCTCCGACGATGACCTGGGGCCAGGTGTGGTGCGTGAGGCGTACGCGTGCCCAGCACACCAGCGCGACCACGGCGGCTCCGGCGATCGCGGCCGGCCAGGCGGGCAGGACGTGCGCGAACACGACGACCGTGCCCGCCGAGACGGCGGCGTGAAAGGAGATCTTCCAGCGCAGCGTCACCGGCACGGTGACGGCCAGCGCGACCAGCATCGCGGTCACGGTGGCGACGAGCAGGGTCGGGGCGCCCATCACCACCAGCAGCGCCAGCGCGACCAGCACGGCCGCCACGGCGGCGAGCAGGGGGCCGGTGCGGCGGGCGCGGTCCACGATGTGGTGGGAGTCGAGGCGGCCCGTGCGCACGCCGGCCGCGATCACCGCCGCCGGCACGCCACCGCAGATCGCCGAGGCCACCAGACCCCATGCCGCGCCGCCCCATCCCTGGGCCAGCAGGCCGACGACGGGCGGCATGGCGATCACCAGCACTTGGGGTGCCAGCAGGTTCGTCACGCGCTTCGCCACGAGGTCGGCTGTCATGTCACGAAAGAGTACGCGATCATGCCCGCCCACCCCACCCACCCCTTCCACCCCACCCGCGGCCCCTTCGAGGGGCTCGGCGGCCTCACGGATCCATCGCCCCTCAGGCGCGGCACCATCGCAGGCGCGGCACCATCCCGGCACGGCTCCCTCGTGGACGCGGCTCCGTCACGACCACGGCACCGCCGCGAGCGCCGCACTACCGCGAGTGCAGCACCACCGTGGGCGCGGCACCGCTCGTCATGCAGGTCGCATCCGGATGCGGCCCGTAAAGGGGTGGGGCGCTTGGTGGCGTGGCAGGGGTGGTGGAGTGGCCCTGGAGGCGTGAGCAACCTCACCGCAGCGCCCAGCCAGCGCGAAAGGCCCAGCGAGCGCGAGGGGCCCGGCGAGCCCGGCGAGCGCAAGGAGCCCGGCGTGCGAAGGACCGGTGGGCGTGAAGGAGCCCGGTTGTCAGCCCTTGCCGGCCGCGTTCACGATCCGCGTCGTGGAGCGGCCGGGGATGGAGGCCATCTCCCAGCACTCGGACCCCAGGATCGCCGCCGCCGCCGCGCGGGCCCCCGCGTGCGGGTCGCCGGCCGTGTGCGCGAGCGCCCCCGGCCGCATCGGGGCCAGGAGGTCGATGTAGTCCTCCGGCCCGTGCGCGTCGGGCGGCCCCGTCACGATGAAGACGCCGGCCACGAAGCGGAGCGCGGCCAGCACCTCGGCCCGCTCCTCCGCCGGGTTGAGCGGGCGGCTCGGCCCCTTCCAGGCCCGCACCCGGGGATCGTCCTCCACGCCGACGACCAGCGGCAGGCCGCGGTCGGCCACCGCGCCCAGGTAGCGCACGTGGCCGACGTGCAGGATGTCGAAGACGCCGGTCACGACCGCCGCCCCCACCCGGTCGTACGGTTGCACCCAGACGGCCTCCAGGCTGCTCACGCGACCTCCCACGCTCTCCCCTATAGGCCTAGACGACTCGTCGATCGCAGCGTACTCGGTCGGCGTCCGCGGTCGTGCAGCCGACCTCGGGCAAGGTCATTCCTACCTTTTCGCGATAATCTCCGGACCCCTGTCAGCGCGTCTCATAACGTCACCGGATTTGGGGGAGGTCGCCGTGGCACCGCCGGACTTTCACAGCGTCGACGGAGGCGACTCCGGGGATCTCGTGGCCCGGCTCCCGGGCGTGCCGTCGCAGGTGGCCAGGGCCCGGGGGCTCGTGACGGCCGCGCTCGGCCGCGACCATCCCCTGTACGACGACGCCGCGCTGCTCACCAGCGAACTGGCCACGAACGCGATCCTGCACACCAGGTCCGGGGCGGGCGGTTCGTTCACGGTGACCGTGAGCAGCTCGGAGACGGCGGTGCGGGTGCTGGTGTCGGACGCCGGGTCCGACGGGCCGCCGTGCGTGTGCCGTACGAGCGCGCAGTCCACCAGCGGGCGCGGCCTGCCGTTGATCGAGGCGCTCAGCCACCGCTGGGGCTTCACCCGCGAGGACGGCACGACGACGGTCTGGTTCGAGCTCCTGTGGTCCCACCTCTCGGCCGGGATGGCCGTCTGACTAGACGTCCAGGCGGCACAGGCCCTCGGCGAGGGCCTTGGTGGTCAGGCGGGTACGGCTGTCGCAGCCGAGCTTGGCGAAGATGTGCTCCAGGTGGGTCGTCACCGTGCGGACGCTGAGCACCAGCGCGGCGGCGATCTGCGGGTTGGAGTCGCCGGCCGCCACGCGGGTGAGCACGTCCACCTCGCGCCCCGTCAGGTCGTACGGCAGCGGGCACGGCCGTTCGGCCACCACCGCGCCCTGGAGCGCCCCCTGGAACCCGACCCCGGCCCTGAGCAGCCGCAGCTCGTGCCATCGCCCCTTGCGGTCGAGCCAGAGCCCGTGCCTGCTCAGCTCCCGCGAGTCGATGAACGCCCGGGCGAACGCGGCCATCGCCGGATCCTCCCGCAGCACGACCGACGCCTCGTGGCCCGGCACCTGGCGCCGCGTCCCCACCCGGTCGAAGGCCACCGCCCGGAAGTCCGCCGGCAGCCCGACCGGGTCGATGACGCACCTGGTCAGGTCGGTGACGTGGGCGAGCATCGGGCTGATCGCGACGACCAGCGCGCCCGTGAGCCGGGGGAAGGAGTCCTTGGTGGCCAGGTGGAGCAGCCCCGTGTAGCGGCCCTCGCTCAGGAACAGCGGCGCCGTCAGCCCCGCCCGCCAGCCGTAGGGGGCGAGGTGGCGCCGGAAGTAGCGGGCGGTGCCCGGCTCCGGCATGATCACCGGCGCGCGGGTGGCGATGGCCCTGCGGCACGCCTCCAGCCCCGCGTATTCCTCGGCCGCGTCGTGGTCGATGCGCCGGTGGCCGTCGGACACGACGCTGTGGTGCCGCCCCGTGGCCGGGTCGAACGCGACGAACTCGTAGGCGTCCACTGGGACCACCCGGCGCAGCGCCGCCATCGCCGCGTGGGCGCCGCCGCTGGCCGCGACCTGGTAGCCGACCTCGGCGAACGCCTGGAGCTGGCGGACGTCAAGGGTGATCTCGGCCACCGAGCCTTTATATCATTTGCCAAACCTTGAGGTCTTCTTGAAACTTTTTTTCACGAGCACCCGGACGCCCCGGTGAGGGCCCCACCGCCGCCGGGATCCGGGCGCCCCAGGCTCGCCGCGGGGCGGCGAGCGGATTCGCGACCTTTGTTCCGGGGCTTGGAGATCGAATAGATAACGGCCCCTTCCCTCCGCGCATAACCGGCTCGTAAAGTCCGCTGCAACGCCGTGTCGGGGAAGGAAGTGTCTTGACCGAGCTGAGCGACCGTGAGGCCGAGCTTGTCTCCGCGCACGAACAGGAACGCCCGGCGCGGCAACTCGGCGGGCCGCTGCGGCTCGGCGTGTGGATCGTGGGCGGGCTGCTGTCGGTTTATTCGCTGGTGGTGGTGTTCCGGCCGGTGGAGGCGTTGGAACACCGGCTGACGTTCCTGGCGGTGGCGCTGCCGCTGGTCTTCCTCTGCTACCGGTCGGGCTGGTCGGCGTTCGTGCCGCGGCTGTTCCGGCGCGGCACCGCCGCGAGCCCGCCCCCTGAAACACCGGCGGAGGGCGAGCCGGAGGGGACGCGGCGGTCCGAGCGGCCGTCCGTGGCCGACTGGCTGCTCGCCGCCGCCTCGCTGGCCGTGCTGGTCTATCCGCTGCTCGACATCGACGGGTTCCGCAATCGGGGCTCCGGCGCCGCGCTGACGGACCTCGACATCGTGGCGGGCCTGGCGCTGACGGTGCTGCTCCTGGAGGCGGTACGGCGCACCGTCGGCTGGTCCCTGACCATCATCTGCGTAGTTTTCCTGATTTATGCCTATTACGGCGCATATTTGCCGATTGACTGGACCATCGGGCACCGCGGCTTCGACCTCGGCCAAATCGTGTCCCAGCTGTACACCGGCACCGAGGGCTTCTTCGGCGTCCCCATGCAAGTGGCCGCCAGTTACATCATCCTTTTCACGATTTACGGCGCCGTGCTCGACTATTCGGGCGCGAGCAAGTTCTTCATCGACCTGAGCTTCGCCGCCTTCCGCAAGTCCCGCGCCGCCCCCGGCCGTACCGTGACCACGGCCGGCTTCCTGCTCGGCACCGTGTCGGGCTCCGGCGTGGCCACCACGGTCAGCCTGGGCAGCGTCGCCTGGCCGGTGCTGCGGCGGGCCGGCTATCCGAAGGAGCCGGCGGGCGGCATCCTCGCGGCCGGCGGCATCGGCGCCATCCTGTCACCGCCCACGCTGGGCGCGGCGGCGTTCATCATCGCGGAGTACCTGAGGGTCAGCTACCTCGAGGTGCTCCTGTACGCGACGATCCCCACGCTCCTGTACTACCTGGGCATCTTCCTGGCCATCGAGATCGACTCGCGCCGCTTCAGCACCCACGCCGTGCAGGTGGACGCCCCCAAGGCGGGCAAGCTGCTGCTGCGCTTCGGCTACCACTTCAGCTCGCTCATCCTCATCATCGTGCTGATGGCGCTGGACCGGTCGGCGTTCCAGTCCGTGGTGATCGCCACCGCCATCGCGTTCGCGCTGTCGTTCCTCGACCCGCAGCACCGCATGGGCCCCAAGCGCGTCGGGCAGGCGCTGGCCAAGGGCACGCTGGAGGTGCTGCCGGTGACCGCGGTGTGCGCGGCGGCGGGCATCATCGTCGGCGTCATCACGCAGACCGGCCTCGGCCTCAACCTCAGCGCGATCATCGTGGACTTCGCCGCCGGCAACCTCGTGCTGACCACGCTCATGTCCGGCATCGCGGTCATGCTGCTGGGCCTGGCCGTGCCGGTGACCGCGAGCTTCATCATCGCCGCGGTGATCATCGGCCCGGCGCTCACGACGCTCGGGGTGACGCAGGCCGAGGCCTACATGTTCGTCTTCTACTACGCGGTCCTGTCGGAGGTGAGCCCGCCCACGGCGCTGTCCGCGGTCGCGGCGGCGGCGATCACCGGCGGAAACACGTACAAGACGATGATGATGACCTGGCGCTACACGCTGCCGGCGTTCCTGGTGCCGTTCGCCTTCGTGCTGACGCCCAACGGGCAGGCGCTGCTCGGGCAGGGGCCGATCGGCACCGTGCTGCTGATGACGGCCGTCTCGGCCGTCGCCGTGGCGGCCCTCGCGCTGGCGACCGGCGGCATGAGCGGCTGGCCCGAGCGCGCGCTCGCGGCGATCGCCGCGGTGCTGCTGCTCTTCCTCGAACCCGTTCCCATCGTCGCCGGTCTGGCCGTCCTGGCCGTGGCCGTAGCCGTGCACCTCGTCAGAAGCAGGAGAAGGGACCCAGCGTGAAGCGGATCTTTGCGATAGTGGCCGTCGCCGTCCTGACCGCGGCCGGCTGCGGCGGAGGTGGCGCGGGCGGATCCGGCAACCGGCTGTCGATCGCCACGGGCGGCACGACGGGCGTCTATTACGTGTACGGCGGCGGCCTGGCCAAGCTGCTGTCGGCCAACATCCCCAACACCCAGGCCACGGCCTCGGTCACCTCGGCCTCCGTCGAGAACATCAAGCTGCTCGCCTCCGGCAAGGCCGACATCGGCTTCTCCCAGTCCGACACGGCGGCCGACGCGGTCAACGGCAAGGACACCTTCACCGCGAAGCAGCCCATCAAGGCCATCGCCCGCATCTACGACAACTACACGCAGCTCGTCGTCGCGCCCGGCGTCCGGGCCGCCAAGGTGGCCGACCTGAAGGGCAAGCGCGTCTCGCTCGGCCCGGCCAACTCCGGCACCCAGGTCGTGGCCAGGCGGGTCCTGCAGGCGGCCGGGATCAACCCGGACAACGACATCACCAAGCAGCAGCTGTCGATCAACGAGTCGGTGCAGGCCGTCAAGGACGGCACGATCGACGCGTTCTTCTGGGTCGGCGGCCTGCCCACGGCCGGCATCACCGACCTGGCCACGAGCAAGCCGGACGTGAAGGTCCTGGACACGAGCGACGTGCTGACGACCATGCAGTCGACGTACGGCCAGCAGTACGTCGGCCTCGACGTGGACCTGTCCCTCTACAAGCTGTCCGGCTCGATCAAGACCGTCGGCATCGCGAACGTGCTGCTGGTGCCCGACAAGATGAGCGACCAGCTCGCCTACGACATCACCAAGACCCTGTTCGAGAAGAAGGCCGAGCTGGCGGCCGTGCATCCGGAGGCCAAGAAGCTCGACCTCATGCTGGGCCAGCAGGTGGCGCCGGTCGAGCTGCACCCCGGCGCGGCCCGCTACTACAAGGAAAAGGCCTGACGAGGCTGCTCGCGGCGCTCGCGGTGGCGCTCACAGTGGTGGCGGCGCTCTGCTCCGGCGGGAGCGCCGGCCGCCTCACCGTGAACGGCCTGCCCGTCGTCGGGGGCGCCTTCTCCATCGGGTACGTGCACTCGATCTACCGGGCGCCCTCCGCGGAGGTCTTCACCGTGGAGGGCCGCCGGTTCACCATGCGGGAGGTCGTCTCGACCAACGAGAGCGTCCTGGAGTACTACGCGCTCGACGGGACGCGGGTGCGGACCCCGGAGGGCATGTGGGTGCTGCGCCTGGCCGTGCCGGCCACGTACGAGGAGCTGTCCCTGCTCACCACGTCGATCGGCCGCCGGACCCTCATCTCGGGCGGCCGCTGCCTGCCCCTGTTTCCGGCCGACGGCGCCGCGCGGGTGCGGCTGGCCGTGGAGGAGCGCCCGGACGCGCGGAGCGGGCCCTGCCGCCCGCCCTACGACCTGGCCGCGCTGCGATGGGCCCCGAAGGCGCTCACAGCCAGTCCTTCTTCTTGAACACCACGTACAGCATCGCGGACACGCCGGCCACCAGCAGCGTGGAGGTCCAGAACCCCCACGGTTGCCCCGAGCCCGGGTAGGGCACGTTCTGCCCGTAGTAGCCGGTGATCGCGGTCGGCACGGCGATGATCGCGGCCCAGCTGGTGAGCCGTTTCATGATCTCGTTCAGGCGGAAGCCCTGCTGGGCGAGGCGGGTCTCGCGGACGTTCGCGAGCATGTCGCGGATGGTCTCCACCCATTCCGCCACGCGCTGCACGTGGTCGTTGACGTCCTCGTAGTAGGGGGCCATGGCGGGCTCGGCGATGAAGTCCTGGTCGCGGTGGAGGAGGGTGCCGACCACCTCGCGCATCGGCATCGAGATCTTGCGCAGCCGGGCGGTGTTCTTGCGCAGCTCGTACATCCTGCGCTGCAGCGCCCTGCCGTCATGGGGGCCGTCCTCGTCGAACAGCGACTCCTCCAGCGCCTCCGCCTGCGTGTCGAGGTCCTGCACCAGGTCGAACTGGCTGTCGACCACGTAGTCGAGCAGCCCGTGCAGCAGGTACGCCACGCCGTGGCCGGCCAGCCGGGTGTTGGCGTCCCAGCGCTTGACCACCTCGCGGATGTCGAAGTGGTCATTCTCGCGGACGGTGACCAGAGCGTTCCTGGTGACGAAGATGTTCACCTCGACGGGGTCGAGCTGCCCTTCGTCGAAGTGCACCCCGTAAACGGTGATGAACAAGTGGTTGTCGTATATATCGACCTTCGGCCGCTGATGGTCGGACAGCACGTCCTCGACGGCCAGCTCGTGCAGTCCCAGCTCCTCACCGATCACGCCGAGGTCGGCGGCCGAGGGGCAGCACAGGTCGAACCAGACCGTGTTGCCGGGATCCGCCACATGGTCGGAGACCTCCTCGATCGGGAAGCCTTCCTTCTCGAGGGCGCCGTTCCTGTACAGACGTGTGTGCACTAGCCGAGTCTGGCAAATCGTCTCGCGTTACGCACAGCCGCTCCCCCAGGATCGTTGTTGAAGTAGACGTAGACGTCCCGCCAGCCCGCCTCGCGCAGGCGCTTCGCCCACGTCTTCAACGCGGTGTCGCCGTACGACCAGCCGGACGGCCCCTCGTGCAGGCGCACGTAGCCCCAGTCCGCCGTGCGCCAGAGCGGGCTCTGCGGCTTGCCCAGCCGGTCGGCCCAGCACAGCGCGGCCCCGTGCGCGCTCAGCAGCTCCCGGATGTCCTCCGTCCACCACGACTCGTGCCGCGGCTCCACGGCCACCCGGACGCCCGCCGGGAAGCAGCGCAGGCACCGGTCGAGCCGGTCCGCGTCGGCCTTCAGCGTGGGCGGCAGCTGCAGCAGGACCGGCCCGAGCTTGTCCTTCAGCTCCGAGGCGCGGCTCATCAGGCGCCCCACCGGCTCCTCGGGGTCGGCCAGCCGCTTGATGTGGGTCAGGAACCTGCTGGCCTTGACCGCCATCACGAACCCGTCCGGCGTGCGGTCCCGCCAGGCCGCGAACGTCTCGGGGCTCGGCAGCCGGTAGAACGCGTTGTTGCTCTCGACGGTCGGGAACTCGGCCGCGTACTCCTCCAGCCAGAGCCGCTGCGGGACGTCCGGCGGATAGAGCACCCCGCGCCAGTCCTTGTACTGCCACCCCGAAGTGCCCACCAGCCACGACATGCTTTACGCCTACCCAGCGGGCCGGGGTGCAGTACTGTCTTCAGCCGAGGAGGACACTTACTTCGATGGGCGCCAATCACGGGCATCCCCCCAGCTCCCGGCGTACGGTGATGGCCGGCCTGGCCGTGCTCGTACCGCTGGCGATCATCACCCTCGCCGGCCTGCTGTGGCTCTGGCCGGACGGAAAAGTGAGCACCGGCACCACCCAGTCCAGCGTGCAGCGGGTCACCGGGACGATCACCGGTGTCACGCTCAAGAAGTGCCCCGCCGCCTCCGAAGGCGCGCCCCAGCCCGACCCGGCCACCTGCGGCAACGCCGACGTCCGCGTCGAGGGCGGCCAGAGCGTCACGCTCCGGCTGCCCAGCGGGCCCGGGGCCCAGCACTTCGCCGCGGGCGACGACGTGATCCTGCTGCGCGACGCGGACGGCGAGCACCAGATCTCCGACCACGACCGGTCGACGCCGCTGTGGCTGTTCGGAGCCGCCTTCGCGCTGGCGGTCATCGCCTTCGGCCGCTGGCGCGGGGTGACGGCGCTGGTGGGGCTGGCGGTGACGTTCGTGCTGCTGCTGACGTTCGTCATCCCCGGCATCCTGGAGGGTGAGCCGCCCCTGCTGGTGGCCATCGTGGGGGCCTCGGCGATCATGCTGCTGGTCCTCTACCTCACGCACGGCTTCTCGCTGGCCACGTCGATGGCCGTGCTGGGCACGCTGGCCAGCCTGGCGCTGACGGGCCTGCTGTCGTACGGGGCGCTGGGGTTCGCCCGGCTCAACGGCATCACCGACGACAGCGCGCTGGCGCTGGACATGAGCCTGAAGATCGACACGCAGGGCCTGCTGCTGGCCAGCATCATCATCGGCGCGCTGGGGGTGCTCGACGACGTCACGGTCACCCAGGCCGTCACGGTGGCCGAGCTGGCGCACGCCAACCCCTCGTACGGCTTCGCCCGCCTCTACCGGGCGGCCGGCCGCATCGGCCGGGCGCACATCGCGTCGGTGATCAACACGATCATCCTGGCGTACGCGGGGGCTTCGCTGCCGTTGCTGCTGCTGTTCAGCATCGGGCAGCAGCCGCTGGGTGAGGTGCTGACGACGCCGGTCATCGCCCAGGAGATCGTCCGCAGCATCGTCGGCACGCTGGGGCTCATCGCCGCCGTGCCCATCACCACGGCGCTGGCGGCCCTGACGGCCTCCCGCCACCACCCGGAGGAGGACGCCCAGGAGCCTCCCGCCCGGCGGGAGGCGCAGGAGAGCTTCTTCACGCCGCACGCCCACCAGCACGACCCCGCCCAACACCCGGGCGAGCGCCCGGCCCGGCACCGCCGGCGGACGCGCACCTGATCGCGGCCGCCCGTCAGAGGGCCTCGGCGCTGCCGTCCACCCGCAGCTTCCGCCGGGCCCGCTCGTAGAACGTGGTGCCCAGCCGTACGACCTTCGCCGCCCCCGGCCACGCGGCCACGGTGACGGTGTCGCCGGGGCACAGGTGGGTCACCACGGCCCCGTCGACCTCCACCGCCAGCCGCCCGCTGGTGGGCAGCACCTCCAGCGTGACCTCCTCGTCGGCGGGCAGCACCAGCGCCCGGTTGAACGACGAGTGGGCGGCGGCGGGCACCACCAGCACCGCCTCCACCCGGGGCGACACGATGGGACCGCCGGCCGAGAAGCTGTAGGCGGTCGAGCCCGTGGAGGTCGCCACGATCACCGCGTCGGCCGCGAAGCGCACGAAGTCGCTGCCCGCCGGGGTGACGGCGATCGCGGCCAGCCCTTCCCCGGGGATGCGGACCAGCGCGATGTCGTTGAACGCGGTCACGTCCGCGCCGCCGAGCCGGCTCTTGATCGCCATGCGCGGCTCGATCGTGTAGCGGTGGTCGTCGATGGCCGACAGCGTGTCCGCCAGCTCGTCCACGTCGATCTCGGCCAGGAAGCCGAGTTTGCCGAGGTTGACCCCCAGGATGGGGGTGGGCCGGCCGGCCAGCAGCCGCATGGTCCGCAGCATCGTGCCGTCGCCGCCCAGCCCGACCAGCAGGTCGGCCCGCTCGACGAGGGCCTCGGCGTCCACGGCCACGGCGGAGCAGTCGATCCGCCCCACTTCCTCGGGCAGCCCGAGCACGGTGGCGCCCTTGTCACCGGCCCAGCGCAGGATGGTGTCTATCGCCTTCTTGGAGTCGCGCCGTGGGTGCAGCACCAGCCCGACCGTACCGACCATGCCCATGAGGCCAACACTAGGCCAGCCGTCATGGGCTGTCGGCATGGACCTGCCGAAGTCGTCAGCGGACGAGGCAGGGGCGCTTCGGGTCGAAGACCCAGTCCTTCACCAGATACCGCATGGCCACGGAGTCGTCGCGGGCGCCGAGGCCGTGGCGCAGGTAGAGCTCGTGGGCCTCGGCCAGGGCCGCGCGGTCGAGCTCGACGCCGAGCCCGGGGGTCGTCGGCACCTCGATCGCGCCGTCCGTGATCCGGAACGGGCTGGTCGTCAGGGCCTGGCCGTCCTGCCAGATCCAGTGCGTGTCCAGCGCCGTGATCTCCCCCGGGGCCGCCGCCCCGACATGGGTGAACATCGCCAGCGAGATGTCGAAGTGGTTGTTGGAGTGAGAGCCCCAGGTCAGCCCGAAGTCGTGGCAGAGCTGGGCGACGCGGACCGACCCGGCCATGGTCCAGAAGTGCGGGTCGGCCAGCGGGATGTCCACCGCCCCGGCGCGTACGGCGTGGGCCATCTCCCGCCAGTCGGTGGCGATCATGTTCGTCGCGGTGGGCAGCCCGGTCGCCCGTCTGAACTCGGCCATCGTCTCCCGGCTGGAGAAGCGGCCCTCGGCCCCGCACGGGTCCTCGGCGTAGGCCAGGACGCCGCCCAGCCCGCGGCACAGCCGTACGGCGTCGGCGAGCAGCCAGCCGCCGTTGGGGTCGAGGGTGACGCGCGCCTCGGGGAAGCGGCGGGCCAGCGCCGTGACCGCCTCGATCTCCTCCTCGCCCGTCAGCACCCCGCCCTTGAGCTTGAAGTCGGCGAAGCCGTAACGCTCCTGGGCGGCCTCGGCCAGCGCGACCACCGCGTCGGGCGTGAGCGCCTCCTGGCGGCGCAGCCACGACCAGCGGTCCTCGCCCGCGTCGTCCACCCGGTAGGGCAGGTCGGTCCTGCCCGGGTCGCCGACGTAGAAGAGGTAGCCCAGCATCGGCACCCGGTCCCGCTGACGGCCCTCGCCGAGCAGGTCGGCCACCGGCAGGCCCAGGTACTGGCCGTGCAGGTCGAGCAGGGTGGACTCCAGGCCGGTGACCGCGTGCACGGTGGTGCGCAGGTCGAAGGTCTGGGCGCCGCGCCCGCCCGCGTCCCGGTCGGCGAACCGCTCGGACACCGACCGCAGCAGGCTGCGGTACCGGGCCACGGGCTCGCCGGCCAGCAGCGCGCCCGCCTCCTCGACCGTCCTCCGGATCGCCTCGCCGCCGGGCACCTCGCCGAGGCCGGTGCGGCCGTCGGAGTCGGTGGTGATGACGACGTTGCGGGTGAAGAAGGGGCCGTGGGCGCCGCTGAGGTTGAGCAGCATGCTGTCGTACCCGGCCACCGGGACGACCTCGACGCGCTGGATGGTGGGAGACATGGGGCCCTAGCTGATCTTGTTGATGAGCGCGGTCAGCTCGGCGAGCTCGCCGTCGGTGAGGTTCTGCAGCGGCGGCCGGACGGGGCCCGCCGGGCGCCCGACGGCGGCCAGGCCCGCCTTGATGATCGAGACGGCGTACCCCTTCTGCCGGTCGCGGATGTCCAGGTACGGGATCACGAACTCCTTGATCCGCCGGTAGACGGCGTCCCGGTTCTGGGCGCGGACGTCGGCGTAGAAGTCGAGCGCGTACTGCGGGACGAAGTTGAAGATCGCCGAGGAGTACGTGCTCATGCCGAGCTGCAGCAGCGGCAGCGCGAACGTCTCGGCCGTGGGCAGGCCGCCGATGTAGGCCAGGCGGTCGCCGACGGTGGCGTAGATGCGGGTGAGGTGCTCGATGCTGCCGACGCCGTCCTTGAACCCGACGAGGTTCGGGTTGCGGTCGGCCAGGGCCTCGACGGAGCGGTCGTTCAGGATCGCGTTGGCCCGGCTGTAGACGATCACGCCGAGGTTGGTGGCGCGGCACACCGCGGAGACGTGCTCCACCAGGCCCGCCTGCCCGGCCTCCGTGAGGTAGGGGGGCATGAGCAGCAACCCGTCGGCCCCGGCGGCCTCGGCGGCCTGGGCCTGCGCGACGGCGTTCGCGGTGCCGCCGGTGGCGGGGGCCACGACCGGCAGCCTGCCGTTCACCTCGCCGACCGCCGCCCGCACCACCCGGTCGATCTCGGCGGGGGTGAGCGAGAAGCCCTCGCCGGTGCCGCCCGCGGCGAACAGTCCGGCCACGGGGTACGCGCTCAACCAGGACAGGTGGTCACGGTAACCCGCCTCGTCGAACTCCAGGTCCTGCGTGAAATGGGTGACAGGGAACGACAGCAGGCCGCTCTTGAGCTGGGCGGCGAGCTCTTGGGGCGAGATATTCGGCATGAACGTCCTCTGTTGACACGCGGCCCGTGGGATCCCCCGCACCGCCGGTAAAGGTTGATGCCGTCAGGCTAGGAAGGAGGGTGGATTCCTGTCCAAGCCCGATTCTGTATCTGGCGATACCGAACGAGTATCGTCACGTCCGGGGTCGGGCAGCAGCTCCAGGACGCGCCACAGGGCGGGGTTGGTGGAGCCGTGGTCCCAGATGACGTGCAGCTCGACCGGCTTGCCCGCGACGCCGTCCCCCTCGTCGAGCGGGTCGCCGCCCCCTCGTACCAGGTCGCAGAAGACGATGCCGTCGATGCCGAGCGAGCGCGCGCTGGCCGGCGCCAGCGCCACGCCCCGGCCGGCGGCCACGAGCAGGGCGGCGGTGAGGATCTGGTGCACCTGCTGCTCGATCCTGGGGTGGGCGTTGGTGAGGAAGCGGACGGTCAGCTCGTGGAAGTAACGCGACTGCACGGGGTTGTAGCTGATGACCGGAATGCCGTCGAAGTCGTCGGGCGCGAGCGGCCGGCCCAGGCCGGCCAGCGGATGGCCGATGGGGACCACGGCGCACAGCGGCTCGCGGAAGACCACGCGGGAGTCGAGCGTGGCGATGTCGAAGGGCGGGCGGGCCAGGCCCAGGTCGAGCTCGCCGCGCAGGATGCCGTCCACCTGCCCGGCGGTCACCCGCTCGTGGAGGATGACGTCGATCTCCGGCAGCTGCTCCGTGAGGCGGCGCAGGATCGTGCCGAGCATGCTGATGGCCGAGACGGCGGTGAAGCCGAGCCGTACGGTGCCCGTGGCGCCCTTGGCGATGCGGCGGGCCCGGTCACCCGCGGTGTCGACGAGCGAGAGCATGCGCCGCGCGTCCTCCAGGAAGCCGCGCCCGGCGTCGGTGAGCACGACGCGCCGGTTGTCGCGTTCCAGGAGGGTCACGCCGATCGCGCGCTCCAGCTTCTGGATGTGGCGACTGAGCGGCGGCTGCGTCATGCGTAGCCGATCGGCGGCCCGGCCGAAGTGGAGCTCCTCGGCGACCGCCACGAATGCCCGGATCTGATCCAGTGTTAGCATGATGCCCGCAGAGTATCACCTGATACCGAATTGAGCCTGGACAGGCATCGAGGCAGGTCCCTAGTCTCCGGAGACTACAGAGCGGAAACAACCCCGTAACCTCCATAGACGCCGCTCGCATATAAGGAGAAGTCCATGCCGACATCACGGACGACCCGCCGCCGCATTCTCGCGGGTGTCATCGGCGGCGCCGCCGCGCTCGCGCTGACGGCGTGCGGTGGCGTCAAGACCACGTCCTCCGGCGGCGGTGACGGTAAATATCCGACGGGCAACATCGAGTTCAGCGTCGGCGCGTCCGCGGGCGGCTCGACCGACCTCATCACCCGGGCGCTGGCCCAGGGCATGGGCAAGGAGCTCGGCGTCTCCGCCCCGGTGCTCAACAAGCCCGGCGCGAACGGCGCGCTCAACGCCAAGGAGCTCCAGGCCGCGAAGGCCGACGGCTACAAGATCGCCGTCCAGAACGCGTCCCTGTTCACCATCACGCCGCTCACGGTCTCCCCCGCCGAGGCCACGAAGATCGACTCGTTCGACGTCATCACCGGCGTCTCGCGGGACGACTACGTCATGGCGACCAACTCCCAGTCCGGCTACAAGTCCATCGAGGACATGAAGAAGGCCGGCAAGACCATCCGCTACGGCACGACCGGCGTCGGCACGGGCGCCCAGCTCGCCTCCGCGCTGACCTTCAAGACCGCCGGCATCGAGGCCACGGCCGTGCCCTTCGACGGCGGCGCCCCCGCGCTGACCGCCCTGCTGGGCAACCAGGTGGACGTCTCCACCATGCAGATCGGCGAGGCCATCGAGAACATCAAGGCCGGCAAGCTCGTCCCGCTCGCGGTCTTCTCCGACCAGCGCATCCCCTTCCTTCCGGACGTGAAGACGGCCAAGGAGCAGGGCTTCGACGTCCTGGTGACGCAGTACCGCTTCCTGACCGCGCCCAAGGGCACGCCCGAGGACGTCAAGACCCGCCTGCTGGAGGCGGCGAAGAAGACGTTCGCCACGCCGGAGTACAAGAAGTTCAACGAGGACAACTCGCTCACCCCGATGGAGGTCTCCCCGCAGGAGGTGCTCTCTTCCCTGCAGAAGGACACCGCCACGTACAAGGAGCAGCTGAGCAAGTACGGCATCAGCCTGGCTGGATAGTCCCCTAGGAGCGAGCATGTCCATGTCTGACCCTCTTGAGGCCGGCCCTCTCGAGTCCGGCCCCGAGGTCGCCGACGACACCCGGCCACCGCACGCCGGCCCTCTCTCGCAGATCTCGGCGGCCCTGGTGGCGCTGGCGGTCGGCGTCGCCGCGGCGATCGGCTCCCTCGCGCTCGGGCTCGGCCGCATGACCCAGCCGGGCCCCGGCCTGTGGCCGTTCGCCATCAGCGTCGTCATCGTCGTGCTGTCGGCGGTGCTCGTCGTCACCGGCCGCAAGCTCGAGGACACCGAGCGGTTCTCGAAGGCGAGCCTGCTCACCGCGGCCGGCCTGGTGACGCTCATCATGCTGGCCTGGCTGCTGCCGCTGATCGGCTTCGAGATCCCCTCCCTGCTGCTGGTGTTCGTCTGGCTGCGCTGGCTGGGCAAAGAGTCGTGGCGCACCTCCATCGTGGTCAGCGTGCTGACGGTGGCGGCGTTCTACCTGCTCTTCGTCGTGCTGCTCCAGGTCCCGCTCCCGCGCCTCATCTGAGAAGACCCCATGGACATCTCCCCCATCCTCAACGGCTTCGGCGTCGTCATGGAGCCGGCCAACCTGCTCTACTGCCTCATCGGCGTGATCATCGGCATGCTCATCGGCGTGCTGCCCGGCCTCGGGCCCGGCGCGACGATCGCCATCCTGCTGCCGATCACGTACGGCATCGGGCCGGTCTCCGCGATCATCATGCTGGCCGGCATCTTCTACGGCGCCCAGTACGGCGGGACCATCACCTCGGTCCTGCTCCGCCTCCCCGGCGAGGCGTCCTCCGTCGTGACCGTCTTCGACGGGTTCGCCCTGGCCAGACAGGGCAAGGCGGGCACCGCGCTCGGCATCGCCGCCATCGGCTCCTTCATCGGCGGCACCGTCTCGATCATCGGCCTGACGATCCTGGCCCCGGTCGTCGCCGGCTTCGCGCTCGACTTCGGACCGCCCGAGTACGCGGCGCTGGGCGTGCTCGGCGTGCTGCTGATCTCCTCGGTCGGCAACGGCAACAAGCTCAAGGCGATCATCGCGGCCTGCGTCGGCCTGCTCATCGCGACCGTCGGCCGCGACACCTTCACCGGCGCCGAGCGGTTCACCTTCGACAGCCTGAACCTCGCCGAGGGCATCGACTTCATCCCGATCGCCATGGGCCTGTTCGGCCTCAGTGAGATCCTCTACAACCTCGAGGAGCGGCACAACCAGGTGCACGCGCCGGCCAAGGTCGGCAACGTCTGGCCGTCGCGCCAGGACCTCAGCCAGTCCAAGGGCGCGATCGGGCGCGGCTCGCTCATCGGGTTCGTGCTGGGCGTCCTGCCCGGCGGCGGCGCGGTGCTGTCCTCGCTGGCGGCGTACGCGTTCGAGAAGCGCCGCGCCAAGCAGCCCGAGCGCTTCGGCAAAGGCGCCGTCGAGGGCGTGGCCGCCCCCGAGACCGCCAACAACGCCGCCGCCACGTCGTCGTTCATCCCGCTGCTGACGCTGGGCATCCCGGCGAACGCGACGATGGCGCTGATGTTCGGGGCGCTGCTCATCCAGGGCATCCAGCCGGGGCCGCAGCTCGTCACCGAGCACCCCGACGTCTTCTGGGGCGTCATCAACTCGATGTACATCGGCAACATCCTGCTGCTCATCATGAGCATCCCGATGGTCGGCGTGTTCGTGAAGATCCTGCGGGTGCGTCCCGCCATCCTGGCCCCGATCACGGTGCTCATCACGCTGCTCGGCGCGTACACCGTGAACAACAACGTGTACGACATCTTCCTGGTCATCGCCTTCGGCCTGCTGGGCTACCTGATGAAGAAGTTCGGCTTCGAGCCCGGGCCGCTGGTGCTCGCGTTCGTCCTCGGCTCGATGATCGAGAACTCGTCGCGCCAGGCGCTGCTCATCTTCGGCGGCGACCCGACCGGCTTCCTCACCCGCCCGATCTCCGGCACGGTGCTCGCCCTGGTGGTGCTCGTCGCCGTCCTGCCGCTCATCCGCAAAGCCGTACGCCGCAAGACCGCCGCCGCGGAACGCGTTCCAGTTGAGGAGAAGACGCCATGACGATCCTCGTCGGTTACCTGCCCACCCCCGAGGGCGAGGCCGCGGTGGACGCGGGCCTGCGCGAGGGCGCGCTGCGCTCCGAGCGCGTGATCATCGTGAACTCCCCGCGCCGCGGCGCGCCCGTCGACGAGCACAAGATCGACGACGACGCCTCGACCGCGCTGCTCGCCCGGGCGCGGGCCGCCGGCGTGGACGCGGAGCTACGCCAGCCGCTCCACGACGACGACCTGCCGGAGACGTTCGAGGAGCTCGTCAAGGAGACGGGCGGCACCCTCATCGTCATCGGGCTGCGGCACCGGTCGCTGGTGGGCAAGTTCATCCTGGGCAGCGAGGCGCAGCGCATCCTCATGGAGGCCAGCGTGCCGGTGCTGACGGTGAAGGCGCCCCGATGATCCAGCACGTGAGCCTTGACGGCGGGCGGATCAGCCGCGTCTCGGTCACGCCGGTCGCCTTCCGCGACCCGCCCCTCCTCAACGTCGTCGGCGTCCACCAGCCGTTCGTGCTGCGCGCGATCGTCCAGGTGCACACCGACTCGGGGCTGGTGGGGCTGGGCGAGACGTACGCCGACCAGGCCCATCTCGACCGGCTCGACGCCGTGGCCGCCGCGCTGCCCGGCCTGGACGTGTTCGACGCCCACGGGCTGCGCCGCGTCGTCGAGGAGACGCTCGGCCGCTCCACCGGCGGCGCGGGCGCGAGCTTCGGCGGGATGCTGGAGGTCTCCAGCGCCGTGGACACCGTGGCCGCGCCCTTCGAGGTGGCGCTGCTCGACCTGCAGGGCAGGACGCTCGGCCGCCCGGTCAGCGACCTGCTCGGCGGCGCCGTACGCGACCGGGTGCCGTTCTCCGCGTACCTGTTCTACAAGTGGGCCGGTCACCCGGGCCAGGACGAGGACTCGTGGGGCGAGGGCGTCACGCCCGAGCAGATGGTCGCCCAGGCCGGGCGGATGGTCGACGAGTACGGCTTCACCGCCATCAAGCTCAAGGGCGGCGTCTTCGAGCCCGGCCACGAGGTCGAGACCGTCGAGGCGCTGGCCGCCGCCTTCCCCTCTCATGCTCTGCGCATCGACCCCAACGGCGCCTGGACCGTGGACACCTCGATCAAGGTGGCGCACCGGCTGGCCGGGGTCCTGGAGTACCTCGAGGACCCGACGCCCGGCATCGACGGCATGGCGCGGGTCGCCGAGCACACCGACCTGCCCCTGGCCACGAACATGTGCGTCATCGCCTTCGAGCACCTCAAGCCCGCCGTCGCCGCGGACGCCGTGCAGGTCGTCCTCTCCGACCACCACCTGTGGGGCGGCCTGCGCCGCTCGGCCCTGCTGGGGGGCATCTGCGAGACGTTCGGGATGGGGCTGTCGATGCACTCCAACTCCCACCTCGGAGTGAGCCTCGCCGCGATGACCCACCTGGCCGCCGCGACCCCGAACCTCACCTACGCCTGCGACACCCACTACCCGTGGAAGACCGAGGAGGTCATCAGGCCGGGGGCGCTGGAGTTCCGCGACGGCAGCGTGGCCGTACCGGCCGGGCCGGGGCTCGGCGTGGAGCTGGACGAGGACGCGCTGGGCGCCCTGCACGAGCAGTACGTGCGGTGCGGGCAGCGCGGGCGCGAGGACACGGCGTACATGCGCACGGTCGAGCCCGGCTTCACCCCCAACACGGCCCGCTGGTAACCCGACGACCACTGGGCCTGGAGACGAGCACGCGGGGCAGGACGCACAGCCGCATCCCGCCCCACCGCCAACCGCCCGCCACGAAGCCCGAAGACGGACGCGCGGAACGGGACACACGCAGCCGCAGCACGCCTACCGACGGTCGCCCACCCGCCCCTGACCGGCTACGGGGCCTGGAGGCGGGCGCGCGAGTTGGACAGGTGCAGCCGCATCGCGGCCCGCGCCGCCGCAGCGTCCCGGTCGGCGATGGCGCGGTAGATGTTCTCGTGCTCCAGCGTCACCCGGGTGAGGTGGGTGGCGTTGGACACCGTGTACGCGTGCTCGAGCCGGGTGCGCGGGAGCATGATCACCATGGGCCCGAAGGAGGCCAGCAGGTCGGAGTAGAACCGGTTGCCCGAGGCCAGCGCGATCTTGAGATGGAACTGGAAGTCGGCCTCGACGGCGCTGCTGGGCTGCTCGCCGGAGCGCCCGAGGTCGACCAGGGCCCGCTCGATGGCCTTCAGCTGCAGGTCGGTGCGGCGCTCGGCGGCCAGCCCCGCCGACTCCGACTCGACCCCGATCCGGAAGTCGATCATGTCGAGGACGTCGCGATGGCTGCGGATCTGCGAGGGCTCCACCGAGAAGGCCGTGGAGGCGGGCAGCGCCAGCACGAACGAGCCCCGCCCCTGGAACGTCTCGACCAGCCCGGCCGCCTGAAGCCGCGAGATGGCCTCGCGGACCACCGTACGGCTCACGCCGAACTCCTCGACGAGCGAGGACTCGGTCGGCAGCTTCTGGCCGGGCTCGATCTCGCCGGCGAGGATGCGCTCCTTGAGCCGTTCGACGAGCTCATGCGCGAGCCCGCGCCCGCTGTCGCGGTCGAGCCTCTGATCTGGCGGCACGGCTGACAACCTACCCGGCGTCCGCACGGAACTCGACCCGCCCGGACCGCCCATCCGCAACCGCACCGAACTCGCCCCGATCGGACCGCCCAGCCGCGGCCACGCCGAACTCGACCTGATCGAGCCGCCAGGCCGCCGCCGCGTCGGCGAGGCTGAGGCCGAGCCCCGGACGGTCCGGGACGCGCATGCGTCCTCCCTCGATCTCCAGCCGCTCCTCGAACAGCGGCGACAGCCACTCGATGTGCTCCACCCAGGACTCGCGCGGGTAAGCCGCGGCCAGGTGGACGTGGATCTCCATCACGAAGTGCGGCGCGACCTGCAGGTGCGCGTGATCGGCCAGCGCGGCGACCTTGAGGTAGGGCGTGATGCCACCCACCCGCGGCACGTCGGGCTGCAGGAAGCCGACGGCCCGAAGGTCGATGAGCCGCACGAGGTCGGGCACGCTGGAGAGCATCTCGCCGGTGGCGATGGGCGTGTCGAGGGCGGCGGCCAGCTGCGCGTGCCCCTCGGCGTCATAGGCGTCCAGCGGCTCCTCGATCCAGACGAGCCCGAGCTCCTCCACCGCCCGCCCGAACCGCAGCGCCGTCGGCCGGTCCCACTGCTGGTTGGCGTCCACCATCAGCGGCACGTCGTCCCCGAGGTGCTCGCGCACCGCGGCCAGCCGCCGCAGGTCCTCCCGGGTGTCGGGCTGCCCCACCTTGATCTTGATCCCGCCGATGCCGTCGCTCAGCGACTGCCGGGCCCGCTCCTTGACCTCCTCGACCGGAGCCTGCAGATAGCCGCCCGAGGTGTTGTACGTCCGGACCGAGTCACGATAGGACCCCAGCAGCTTGGCCAGCGGCAACCCCGCCCGCTTCGCCTTCAGGTCCCACAGCGCGACGTCGACGGCCGCCAGCGCCTGCGTGGCCACCCCCGAACGCCCGACCGACGCCCCCGCCCACAGCAGCACGTCGTACAACCTGCCGATGTCGGACGGATCCCGGCCGAGGAGGTTCTCCCCGACCTCCTTCGCATGGGCGAACTGCGCGCGGCAGCCCGCCCGCGTCGTGTACGAGAACCCGAGCCCCCCGAGGCCGTCGTCCGTCGTGATCTCGCAGGTCAGCACGTCGATCTTGGACAGGGGCCGCTGGCGCCCCGTCGCGACCTTGGCGTCGCTCACCGGATGCGCCAGCGGCACGGCGTAATGCCCGAACCGCACCGACGCGACACGGCCACCCATCGGTCTCAGGCCTTCCCGAACTCGACGCTGTCCACCGTCCACTTGCGGCACTGCTCGCTGAGCGTGAACCCGAGCCCCGGCCGGTCGGGGACGATCATGCGGCCGTCGCGGGTCTCGAGCCGCTCGTTGAACAGCGGGTTGAGCCACTCGAAGTGCTCGACCCAGGGCTCGCGCGGATAGGCGGCGGCCAGGTGGAGGTGGATCTCCATGGCGAAATGCGGCGCCAGCTGCAGCCCCGCGTGGTCGGCGAGGGTGGCCAGGCGCAGGAAGGGCGTGATGCCGCCGACGCGCGGGGCGTCCGGCTGGATGATGTCGGCGGCGCGGGCCTCGATGAGGCGGACGTGCTCGGCGACGCTGGAGAGCATCTCGCCGGTGGCGATGGGCGTGTCGAGGGCGGCGGCGAGCTGCGCGTGCCCCTCGGCGTCGTACGCGTCCAGGGGCTCCTCGATCCAGACGAGCCCGAGCTCCTCCACCGCCCGCCCGAACCGCAGGGCCGTCGGCCGGTCCCACTGCTGGTTGGCGTCCACCATGAGCGGCACGTCGTCGCCGATGTGCTCGCGCACCGCGGCCAGCCGCCGCAGGTCCTCCTTGGTGTCGGGCTGGCCGACCTTGATCTTGATCCCGCCGATGCCGTCCTTGAGCGACTGGGTGGCGCGGGCCTTGACCTCCTCGATCGGCGCGTGCAGGAAGCCGCCCGAGGTGTTGTACGTCCGGACCGAGTCGCGATAGGACCCCAGCAGCTTGGCCAGCGGCAGCCCCGCCCGCTTCGCCTTCAGGTCCCACAGCGCGACGTCGATCGCGGCCAGCGCCTGCGTGGCGACCCCGGACCGGCCGACCGAGGCGCCCGCCCACAGCAGGGTGTCGTACACCTTGCCGATGTCGGAGGGGTCCTGGCCGATCAGGTTGGCCCCGACCTCCTTGGCGTGGGCGTACTGCGCGGGGCCGCCCGCCCTCTTGGAGTAGCTGAACCCGGTGCCCTCGTGACCGTCCTCGGTCGTGATCTCGGCGAACAGGAAGGCGATCTCGGTCATCGGCTTCTGCCGCCCGGTGAGCACCTTGGCGTCGCTGATGGGGACGTCGAGCGGAAGGGTGACGGAGGAGAGCGAGACGTGGCGGATGCGGTCGGCGGCCATGGGTGGTCCAAGAGGGTAGGCGGCGATGTTGTCAGTCATCATACGAAGCCGTCACTCGTATGACAACCTCGCCTCAGGGCCGCGTCAGCACGACGAGCAGGGCGGGGTGGTCGGTGTAGGTCATGCGGGTCACCTCCGTCCGCACGAAGCCCAGGTTGGCCGCGAAGACGTGCTGCACGCTGCCGTCCCCCTTCCTGAAGAAGGGCGCGGCGTTGCAGTCCTGGACATCGGGCCCGATCAGCGGGGCGTACTTGAGGTTGAAGTCACCCGCCAGGAACGTCTGCCGGCCCGCGACGGCCCGGTCGCGCAGCAGGGCGATCGCCGCCTTGCACTGGGCCATGGCGACGTTCCCGGTGGTCGACAGGTGGGTGCTGCACCCGACGAGGTCCGCGAACTCGGCGCACACGTAGACGCGCTTCTCGCTGCCGCTGTCCTGGGTGGCGTACTGGCCGGAGAAGACGGTCCCGGCAGCCGTGGAGCGGAAGATCAGGCCGTTGCCGTACTCGTCCCCGTTGGTGCAGCGCACGGGCGTGCCATCGGGACGGCGGGCCGGGGCGAACGTGGAGAAACCGCTGCCCATGGCGGGGGCCAGCTGGGGCAGGTCGTTCCTGCAGATCTCGTTGAGGGAGACGACGTGGGGCTGCTTGGCGGCGATGACCGCGTTCGCCTCCTGGAGGGTGGCGGCGCCGTTGAAGCAGGAGGTGTTGACGCCGCTGTGGCACAGGTTGAGCTGCAGCACGCGGAACTCCTGCGCGGCCGCCGCGGGCGCGGCCACGGCGCTCACCGCGACGAGGACGATCACGAGAAGCAGTCGGACACGAGGCATGGATTGCCCTTCCTTTCGCCTGTCGATGACCATGACAGCGTCTCAACGGATCTCCGATACCGTCGAGAGCATGCGGCTGAACGTGGGATGCGCGATGTGGACTCATGCGCGCTGGCAAGGCCGATTCCTCCCCGGCCACCTCCCGCCCAGGGAGCGCCTGCGCGCGTACGCGACCTGGTGCGACGCGGTGGAGGGCAACACGACCTTCTACGCGACCCCCACGCGCGCCACGGTGGAGTCGTGGGCCGGCCAGACCGCCCCCGACTTCCGCATGGTCGTCAAGCTCCCCAAGCCCATCACCCACGAGCACCGCCTGATCGGCGCCGACGAGCACCTCCACGCCTTCCTGGACGCCATCGAGCCGCTGGGCTCGCGAGCCCACGCGCTCTGGATCCAGCTGCCCGGCTCCTTCTCCCCCGCCGACCTCGGCACCCTCGCGGCCTTCCTGCACCGGCTCCCCCGCTCCCACAGGTACGCCGTCGAGGTCCGCCACCGCGCCTTCTTCGAGGACGAGCGGTCCGAACGGCTCCTGGAGCGCGTCCTGGCGGCCGCGGACGCCGAGTGGGTCCCGTTCGACACCACGACGCTCTTCCAGAGCCCGCCGACCAGCGACGCCGAGCGCGACGCGTGGACCAAGAAGCCCCGCGTGCCCCGCCGCACGCGTGCCCTCACCGGCCATCCGATCGTCCGCTACCTGGGCCGGGACGCAGAGGCCCGCACCGTCGAGGGCTGGCGGCCGTGGCTGGACGTCGTCACGGGCTGGCTGCGGGAGGGCCGCTCCCCCACGTTCTTCGTGCACACGCCGGACAACGCCGACGCGCCGAAGCTGGCCCGCGACTTCCACGAGGCGGTACGCGCCCGCCTTCCCGCCCTGACCCCGCTCCCCGACCCCGAGCCCGCAGACCCGCTGACCCTCTTCTAGCTGTCCAGGCATCCAGAATGGGACGATCTCTGCTCATGGCGAAGAAGATCCTCGAGGCCCTGACGAGAGCGAGAGATTCCGGCAAGCCGGTGCGAGTCAGCCGTGACATCGACGGCGCCGACCGGCTCGACGCGTATGTGGTGGGCGTCGGCCGCAAGTGGGTGCTTCTGCACACCATCTCCGACGCGTATCGGCTGGACGGCTACTCGGCCGTACGGTTGCGCGACATCGCCCATGCCACCCGTTCCGGCTGGAAGGGCGCGATGGTGGCCCATCGAGCCCTGGTGCTGCGCGGGGAACGTCCCCGGCTGCCGGCCGGCGCCGACCTGGACTACACCAAGGGCTTGATCCAAACGCTGACCACGGCGTTCCCCCTCATGGCCGTGCACGTGGAGAGAGTCGACCCGCACGTCTGCTACGTCGGCCGCGCCCGAGGGATCGACCGGGGGAAACGGCTGCGTCTCCAGGAGATCGGCCCGGCGGCGGACTGGGCGCGTACGCGCTCCACGACCAGGACGGCGGACATCACGCGGTTCGACGTCGGCGGCGGGTACATCGACGCGCTCCACGCCGTGGGCGGACGCCCGCCGGAACGCTGACCCCAGCCGCCCCCTTCTCCCCATGGTCGCCATTTACGAAATGGTCGCCATTTACGAAAATCGTCGCCGCGACGGCCTGTCGCCCGCCGCCGCCCCGCGCGCCGCGCGACGATGGATGCGCCCGACGTTCAGCAGGGGCCTTGCACGGCAGCAGGAGACCACCCGACCGGCCCGCTGCTGCATCGGACGCTGAGGGGAGGAGGGCTCCATGGGGGACGCCGCCACGATCGAACTCGCCGACCGCCTGCTCGCCGAACTGCCCGCACTGCTGGCCCCCCGCGAAGTCGCCGCCACGGCCGAGGAGCTGTCCGCCCTGATCGAACGCGGACGCGGCGGCGAGCCGGTCGAGGAGGAGTTCCTGGGCTTCCTGCGCCGCCACCCATCCCTTCGCGAGCGCGCCGCCGAGCTGGCCGGCAGCGGGCGCGGCCTCGGCGTGCAACCGCCCCCGGGCCTCGGCCGCGCGCCGATACCGCCCAGGTACGTCTGCCCGCAGGACGGCTACGAGTGGTTCCACCTCGACCTGGCCAAACCCGTTCCCACCTGCCCCAACGACGGCGCTCCCCTGGTCCGCGACCACGAGGGCGGCACGGGCCCGTGAACCCGATCGGCCAGAGCCTCGGCACCAGCCTCGTCGAACAGCTCGCCCCCCGCGTGCTCACCCCCGCCTTCGCCTTCTGGGCCGGCGGCCTGCTCGCCCTGTGGACCTCCGGCTACGGCGGCACCTGGGCCACGGGCCTGGCCGCCCTCCCGACGGTGCTGCAGCTGCTCCTGCTCGCGGCGGTGCTCATGCTCGTCGCGGCCTCGGCGGTCCTCGCCGAACACCTGACGCTGCCCGTACTCCGCCTGCTGGAAGGCTACTGGCCCGAGCTCCTCGCGGCCCCGCTGCGGGAGCAGACCGTACGCCGCCGCGAGCGCATCGAGAAGAACCTGCGGGAGCTGACCGCCAAGGCGTTCCACGGCGAGGCGGACCCCGAGGACGAGCGCCTGCGCGCGGTCGCCGAGCAGCAGCTCTTCGACCTCCCGGCGGATCCCTCGTCCACCATGCCCACCCGCCTGGGCAACATCCTGCGCGCCGCCGAGAACCGTCCCCGCGTCCGTTACGGCCTCGACCCCGTCCTGTGCTGGCCCCACCTGTGGCTCTCGCTGGACAAGGAGACCCAGACGGAGCTCACGCTGGCGCGCAAGGGCCTCGACGACGCCGTCCGGCTGTGGCTGTGGTGCCTGCTCTTCGCCGTCTGGACACCCTGGAACCGGTGGGCCCCGCTGGTCGCCCTCATCGGCTGCCCCGCCGTCTACTACGGCGCCGTGCTCGCCAAGGCCCGCGCGTACGGGCTGCTCATGCAGTCCGTCTTCGACCTGCACCGGCGCCGCGTCTACCGCGGACTCGGCTGGCCGCCTCCCGCGGACGCGGCCGGCGAACCCGCCGCGGGCCAGGAGGTCACGACGTACCTGTGGCGCGGCATCGCCCCACCGGGCATGCGCTTCGCCACGGAGAACGAGGACTGACCCGGGCGGGCGGGAGCATGCCAAAGGCCCGCCACCTTCGGATGACGGGCCTTGCCCAACCGTCGGGACGACAGGATTTGAACCTGCGACCCCTTGACCCCCAGTCAAGTGCGCTACCAAGCTGCGCTACGTCCCGGCCGCCCCGCGGGGCGGAACATCACAACCTTAGCGCACACTCCGAGGTGCGGGATCATGGACGGCAACGCGGTAACGCCCCGCTCGCGCGCAGTGATGAACGCCGTGACGGCGTCGCGCGCGAGGAGGACCCGGCAGAATGTCCTGGCGGAGTTCGGTGGCCGGTCACCGCGTTCCTGCTGGGATCGGTCTGCGCGTGCGGCGACGCGGAGGTGGACCCGTCGGCTTCGACGACGCCGATCGCGCCGGACGTCAGGGTCGTGGGAGGGGTTCTCGCGCTCGCCGGGCTCGTCTGCGCCGTCGCCGTGCTCAACCGGGGGTGGCAGACGGGCACGTACCAGCTGCTCGCGTTGTCGGCCCTCGGCCTGCTGTCGCTGACCTGGCCGTCGCCGGGCCGGAGGCCCAGCGGGATCGCCTTCAGCGTGGCACGTGGCCATATTCTCGCTGCTCTGGGCCGCGTCCCTGTACGCCAACGGCCGGGGTACGAGGACGGCCGTGGAGATCCTGCCGGGCAGGCGACCCGGCAGGGGAATCTGATCAGATGGCGGCCTGAAACGAGCTGGCGCGCATGCCGGCCAGCAGGCCCGCCGTCTGGTCCGGCGTGTAGCGCCGTACCGGGTCGTGGTGGAGCAGGCCCTCGATGAGCGGCCGCATCACCCCGGCCCGCCGGGGCGGTGGGTACGGGCCGCTGCGGGCCATGCCGAGCACCGTGGCCGCGTCCTGGCCCGGGTAGGGTGGCTGGCCCTCGACGGCGCTGTAGAGGGTGGCGCCGAAGGACCACATGTCGGCCTCCTTGCTGGCCGGCCCCCCGTGCAGCCGCTCGGGCGCCATGAACGCCGGAGTGCCCCGCAACCGCCGTGACCTGGTCATCCGGATGTCGCCCTCGGCGGTCGCTATGCCGAAGTCGGTCAGCACCACCCGGTCGCCGGTCAGCATCACATTGGCGGGCTTCACGTCGCGATGCAGCACTCCGGCCTGGTGGGCGGTCCGTAGCGCGGCGAGCAGATGCTGCCCGATCGCGGCGACCGACTGGGCCGGTAAGGTGCCCACCTGGGAGAGCAGCTGGTGCAACGAGAGCCCGTCCAGGTATTCCATCACGATCCAGAGCTTGCCGCCCTCTTCGATCAGGTCGTGGACCGTAACGATGTTAGGGTGCGTCAGCCCGGCAGCCATCCTGGCCTCACGCAGCACCCGGCGGCGCACCATCTCGGCCTCACCGGCCAAGGTCAGCTCCTTCAGCGCCACCGTACGGTGGAGGAGCTGATCGAACGCGCGCCAGACGACACCCATACCCCCACGACCGGCCTCCTCGTTCAGGAGGTACCGTCCGCCGATCTCCCGCATACCATCCCCTCTTGCTCGGGGATAATCATGTCACTTCAGCACAGGCCGTAGGGTGCCTAACGTGATCCTGATATGTCGGAAAGTGCGGGTGCGCTGGTCAACGGCCTAGAAATTCGATCAGACAACGCGCGCCACACCAGTCCGACGCCCCCCAAACATACTCCAGTGGCGCCCACGAGGACGGTACCAAGCCCCGCAAACTCGGCCACGACGCCTCCCAGAGCCGCCCCGAGCGGCATCCCACCCATGCCGACGAGGCGGTATGCCGAATTGACCCTTCCGAGCAATTCGGCCGGGATCAGCCGCTGCCGGGCCGAGATCACCAGGACGTTGCCCGCCGCGCCCACCACGCCCCACAGCACCGCCGTCGGGTAGAGCGTCCACGGGGAGGGCACGACCACCGGCACGATGAGCAGGAGGCTGGTCGTCAGCCAGCACCCCACGAGCGCGCGGAACTCCCCGAAGCGCCCCGCGACCCACCCCGACAGCAGGGACCCCGGGAGCGCCCCGACGGCGAACGCGGTAGTCATCAGCCCGTACTCGCCCGGCTCCAGCCCGATCCGCGATCCGTCGCCGACGGCCCACAGCACGAAGACGGCGAAGTAGGCGGCGTTGGCGAGGTTGAGCAGCCCGGCCGTGATGGCCAGGCTGCGCAGGACCCGGTGGGACCACAGGTACCGCAGCGCCTCGCCGATGTCCCGCCGCAGCGGCCGCCGCCCCTGCGCGCGAGGGGCGTCCATCCGGTACGTGCCGCGCATGCCCAGCAACAGCAGGCCCGCGGCGCCGTAAAGGAGGGCCGGGGCGCCGAAGACGACGGCGGGGAGGGTCACGACGAGCAGGCCCGCCAGCGGGGCCCCGACGAAGTCGTTGCCGATCATCTGGGCGGTGGAGACACGGCCGTTCGCCCTGGTCAGGTGGCCCTGAGGCACGGTCATGGGCAGGATCGACTGCGCCGAGACGTCGGCGAAGACCTCGGCCACCCCGGCCAGGAGCACGGCCGCCAGCAGCACCCACAGGTCGAGCAGGCCGAGCAGGGCCGCGAGCCCGGCGAGGGAGAGGATCGCGGCCCGGGCGACGTTGGCCACGACCATGATGCGGCGGCGGTCGAGCCGGTCGGCGAGGGCCCCGGCGTGCAGCGCGAGGAGCAGCCACGGCACCGTCGCGGCCGCCCCCGCCAGCGACACCAGCGTGGGCGAACGGGTCATCGACACGGCCAGCAGCGGCGCCCCGACCTTCAGCACGCCGTCGGCCAGGTTCGACAGCGCGGTGGAGGACAAGAGAAATCCGAACGAACGCCCCACGGCTCACTCCGATAGTGTGTAAGGAAAAGTGTGCATAGTTTTCTTTGCAAAGATAGGCTTGCATAGCATGCAGAGCAAGAGCTTCTCCGCCCGCACGCTCGACGCGAACGCCCTGAAGTCGTTCGCCCACCCGCTGCGGCTGCGGATCTACGAGCTGCTGGACGAGCACGGCCCCTCCACGGCCACCAAGCTCGCCGCCCTGCTCGGGCAGAACACCGGCGCCACGAGCTACCACCTGAGGGAGCTGGCCGGGCACGGCATGATCGAGGTCGTGCCGGGGATGGGGCGCGGCAAGGAGAAGTACTGGCGCATCACGCCCGGCGGGTTCTCCTTCGGGGAGCCGGGCTCCGACCCCGAGACGGCCAGTGCGATGGAGTTCCTGCTGGACGACCTGGTGCGCCAGCGCGGCGCGGAGCTGGCCCGGTGGCGCGAGGAGGAGGCGCGGGCGCCCGAGGAGTGGGTGCGCGCGAGCGGCTACGGGCGGCGGTCGCTGCGGCTCACGCCGGAGGAGAGCGCGGCGCTGCGGGACGAGGTGTTCGAGGTGCTGGAGCGGTATCGCGCGCTGTCGGACCGCAGGGAGATCGCGTCGCCGGACTCCCGCGATCCGTCGACGGGACGCGTGGTCATCCACTTCGACGTGCTGCCGGTGGGAGCCGGTCAGGGGCCGGTCGAGGAGGGCACGCCTCAGGGCCGCCCACAGCCCGGGCGGCCCTGAGGGGCAGCAGTACACTGGCCGCCGTGGCGCTCTACGCTCTCATCGAGAAGGTCGGCGAGGACGCCGGCCAGGCCCGGTACCAGTACTCCGAGGGCACGGGATTCGTCCTCGGCCACGTGATCCTCGACAAGGCCGGCGACCGGCTGTGGATCGAGGACGGCGAGGAGACCTACCTCTCCCGGGCCGTGGTGCGGAAGATCGCGGTCCACTGGGCGACCCACGGCGTGGCGCCCGTGAAGCTGGCCGTGCAGTCGTAGCGGGTCAGGCGATGAGCTTGAGCGCCAGCTCGGTCAGGCCCTCCGGCGCCGTCCTGGGCGACCCGGCGTCGAACGGCGGGTGCGGGTCGTACTCGATCACGAGCTGCACCGACTGCGCGGTCGTCTCGTCGGTGGCCTGGGCCAGCAGCGTCAGCGCCATGTCGATCCCCGCCGACACCCCCGCCGCGGTCACGATCCGGCCCTGGGTGACGACGCGCTCGCTCACCGGCTCGGCCCCGTACTGCGGCAGCATGTCCAGCAGGGCCCAGTGACTGGTCGCCCTCAGCCCCTCCAGCAGCCCCGCGGCCGCCAGGACGAACGAGCCGCTGCACACCGAGGTCGTCCACCGGCTGTGCTCGTGGGCCTCCCGCAGCCAGCCCAGCAGCGCCTCGTCGGACAGGACGTCGAACGTCCCCGGGCCGCCCGGCACCACGATCACGTCGGGGTGGGGCAGGTCCTCGTAGGAGGCCGTGGCGGTGAGGGTGAGCGTGCCCTGGTCGTCGGTGACCGGCCCGGGCTCGGCCGCGACGAACGTGACCGTCCAGCCGGGCGCGAAGGACAGCACCGTGTACGGCCCGACCGCGTCGAGCGCGGTGAAACGGGGATAGAGCGGGATCGCCACATGCATCGCTTACTTCTCCTTCGATCGGAACCTGCGACGGTGGTCGCCGGGTGAGATCCGCCAGTGGCGGCGGAAGACGCGGTAGAGGGTCTCCGGCGTGCCGAGCCCCGACTCCCTGGCCACCCGGTCCAGCGGGTGGGCGGTGACCTCCAGGAGCCGCCTGGCGGCCTCGGCGCGGCTGCGTTCGACGTACCGGCCGGGTGACAGGCCGGTCTGCTCGGTGAAGACGCGGGAGAAGTGGCGCTCGCTCATCCCCACCCGGCCGGCGAGCGCGGGGACGCTCAGGTCGGCGGCGGGGTTCGCGTCGATGTAGGCCTGCAGCTCCCTGAGCGGCTCGCTGCGCGGCGTCATGGCCCGCATCGGCGTGCTGAACTGGCTCTGCCCGCCCGGCCGGTGCAGGTACACCACGAGGCCGCGGGCGACGTCGCGGGCGAGCGCGTGGCCGTGGTCCCTGGCCACCAGCGCGAGCGCGAGGTCCACGCCGGACAGCACGCCCGCCGAGGTCCAGACGTTGCCGTCCTCGATGTAGAGGGGGTCGGCGTCCACCTCGACGCACGCGTAGCGGGCGTCCAGCTCGCCGGCGGCCAGCCAGTGCGTGGTGGCCCGCCGGTGGTCCAGCAGCCCGGCCTCGGCCAGCAGGAACGCCCCGTTGCACACGGACGCGACCCGCCGCGCGCCCGCGGCCAGCCGGGCGACGGCCTCGACGAGCTCCCGGTCGCCCAGCTGCTCGGGGACCGACATCCCGCCCACGACCATCAGCGTGTCGACGGGCCCGGTGACCTCGCCGAGGGCGCGGGCCGTGACGGCGATCCCGTTCCCGGAGGGCACGGGACCGGCCCGCACGGCCGCCACCTCGACCCGGTAGCCGTCCTGGGGCGCCAGCAGCGCCGCCGTCGCGAACACGTCGGACGGCCCGGCCAGGTCGAGCAGCTGGAAGCCGGGGAAGACCACCATGAGAACCCGTCGCTGCATGTCTTCATGCTGGTGGCGGGCCTGTCAAGGCGTCAACGACACAAATATTGCACATTACGCCATGAGCCCCCCGGGGCAGGACCGGAGGGCTCATGGGTGCGGAAAGGGCGGAAAAATCAGCCCATATGTGGATAACGGTGGTCGGTGGGCGGGACGAACGTCTCCTTGATCGTGCGGGCGTTCACCCAGCGGATCAGGTTGAAGATCGAGCCTGCCTTGTCGTTGGTGCCCGAGGCGCGGGCGCCGCCGAACGGCTGCTGGCCCACGACCGCGCCCGTCGGCTTGTCGTTGACGTAGAAGTTGCCCGCCGCGAAGCGCAGCCGGTCGGACGCCGACGCGATGGCGTAGCGGTCCTGGGCGATGATCGAGCCGGTCAGCGCGTACGGGGCGATGCCCTCCATCTGGTCGAGCACCGTGTCGAAGTCGCGGTCCTCGTAGACGTGCACGCCCAGGATGGGCCCGAAGTACTCCTTGACGAAGATCTCGTCGGTGGGGTCGGCCGACTCCAGGATGGTCGGCTTGACGAAGTAGCCGACGCTGTCGTCGTACGAACCGGTGAGGACGTCGATGTTCGCGGCCGCCCGCGCCCGGTCGATGGCCTCCTTGTGCTTGGCGAAGGCCCGGGCGTCGATGACCCCGCCCATGAACGTCGACAGGTCGCCCGACACGTCGCCCACGGTCAGCGACTCGGCGGTGGCCACGAAGTCGTCGCGCATCCGGTTCCAGACCGAGCGCGGCACGTACGCCCGCGAGGCCGCCGAGCACTTCTGCCCCTGGTACTCGAAGGCGCCCCTGACCAGCGCCGTCGAGAGGACGGCCGGGTCGGCGGACGGGTGGGCCAGCACGAAGTCCTTGCCGCCGGTCTCGCCGACGAGGCGCGGGTAGCCGTGGTAGGAGGCGATGTTCTGGCCGATGGTGCTCCACAGGTGCTGGAACGTCGCCGTGGAGCCGGTGAAGTGGATCCCGGCCAGGGCCGGGTGCGCGAGCGCCACCTCGGAGACGGCCTGGCCGTTGCCGGTGACCATGTTGATCACGCCGGGAGGCAGCCCGGCCGCCTCCAGCAGCCGCATCGTGAAGTGCGCGGCGAACTGCTGGGTGGGCGACGGCTTCCAGACGACGACATTCCCCATCAAAGCCGCAGAAGTCGGCAGATTTCCGGCGATGGCGGTGAAGTTGAACGGCGTGATCGCCAGCACGAAGCCTTCGAGCGGCCGGTACTCCATCCGGTTCCACACGCCGGGCGACGAGATCGGCTGGTCGGCGTAGAGCTGGCGGGCGTAGGCCACGTTGAAGCGCAGGAAGTCGATCAGCTCGCAGGCCGAGTCGATCTCCGCCTGCTGCACCGACTTCGACTGGCCCAGCACGGTCGCCGCGTTGAGCGTGGCCCGCCACGGCCCGGCCAGCAGGTCGGCGGCCTTCAGGAAGATCGCCGCCCGCTCGTCGAACGACAGGGCCCGCCACGCCGGCGCCGCCCGCAGCGCCGCGTCCACGGCGTCCCGCACGTCCCGGGCCGTAGCGTCGTTGGTACGGCCCAGGACGGCAGCGTGGTTGTGCGGTTGCACCACGTCGATGGGAGCGCCCGCGCCGAGGCGCTGCTCGCCGTCGATCGTCATGGTCAGGTCGATCGACGACCCGGCCAGCTCCTTGATGCGGTCCTCCAGCGCCGACCGCTCGGCGCTGCCCGGCGCGTACCCGTAGATGCGCTCGTTGGCAGGAACGGGGACGTTGCTGATGGCATCCATTACTTACCCCCAAGGGCGCGAAGGAAGAAGGCGACGTTGGCGGGGCGCTCCGCGAGGCGGCGCATGAAGTAGCCGTACCAGTCGTCGCCGTAGGGGACGTAGACGCGGACCGTGTGCCCGGCCCCGGCCAGGGACTCCTGCAGGTCGGTCCGGATTCCGTAGAGCATCTGGAACTCGTGGTCGCCGATCGTCCGCCCGAACCGGTCGGCGAGCACCTCCGTGATCGCGATCATGCGATCGTCGTGCGTCGCCACCATGGGGTAACCCTTCCCCGCCATGAGGATCCGCAGGCATCGCACGTACGCCTTGTCCACGGCGCCGCGGCCCTGGTGCGCGACGGAGGCGGGCTCGCGGTAGGCGCCCTTGACCAGGCGCACCCGGGAGCCCTCGGCGGACAGGTCGCGGCAGTCGGCCTCGCTGCGGAACAGGTACGCCTGGATCGCCACACCGGTCGACGGGTAGTCCTCGCGCAGCTTGCGCAGGATGGCCAGCGTCGAGTCGACGGTGGTGTGATCCTCCATGTCGAGTGTGACGGTCGAGCCGTTGCGCGCCGCCGCGGCGCAGATCTCGCGGGCGTGTTCCAGCGCCATCGCGTCGTCGAGCCGCTGCCCCACGGCCGACAGCTTCACCGACACCTCGCCCCGGACGCCGAGGTCGAGCGGCCTGACGGCGTCGAGCAGCGTGAGGTAGGCGTCCGCGGTGGCCTCGGCGGCCCGCGCGTCGCGCGTCTCCTCGCCGAGGTGGTCGACGGTGACGGCGAGTTTCATGTCGCGAAGGCGCTCGATGGCGTCGCGGGCCTCCTGGACGCTCTCGCCCGCGACGAACCGATCGACCACCTTCCTGGTGAGCGGGAAGGCCGACACGGCACGACGTACGACGCCGCTCCCGGACGCGGCGAGGAGCACTTGACCCAGCATGCCTCAAGTCTAAAAACGCAGCTCAGCGGGGGCCATCGACGTGCGTAACGGCCGATGTGGCAGGCTGTCATACAAATGCACAACACGGCAGACCTGCAAGAGATCGTCGACGAGATCGCCGCCCGGCTGGGGGCGTCCGCGACGCTGGAGGACCGCTCGTTCCGGCTGCTGGCGTACGGGGCGCAGCACGGCGACATCGACACGGTCCGCCAGGAGTCGATCCTGCGCCGGCGCGCCACCGGAGAGGTGCGCGACTACTTCGAGCGCTACGGCATCGCCAAGGCCCCCGGCCCGATCCGGATCCCCGCCGACGCCGAGCTCGGGGTCCTGGCCAGGGTGTGCTGGCCGCTGCGCCACGGCGAGGTCACCTACGGCTATCTCTGGCTGCTCGACTCGGGCTCGCTCACCGCGCTCGAACCCGTCGCGCCGCTGGTGGCCAGGGCTGCCGCCGCCCTCGCCCAGGAGGCCAGGAGCCGGCAGGACCTCGGCCGCGGCCTGCTCTCCCTCTTCTCTGCCGACCCGTCCGAGCGGGCGGGCGCGGCCATCGAGGTGCCGGGCCCCGTCGCGGCGATCGCCGTACGCGAGTCGGCCGAGCGCCTCGCCGCCCTCTGGACGCTGCCGCGCGGCGTCCTGGCCCGCCCCGGCTCACCCGTCGCCCTGCTCGCCCCCGCCCACCTCGCGGGCGAGGTGGCGCAGACCCTGCAGAGCGCGTACGGCACCGCCGCCGGCATCGGCGCGCCCCGGGCGGACCCGGCCGACGCCTGGCTGAGCTGGCGCGAGGCCCGCCACGCCCTGCGCGTCGCCGAGCACTTCCCCCGGTACGCGCCCGTCGCCCGCTGGGAGGACCTGGGCGTGCACCGCCTGCTGGCCAGGCTCGGCCAGGCGGACCTGCGCGAGCTGGCGGCCGAGACCGCGGTCCTGGACGGCGAGCTGGCCGAGACCGTGGAGGCCTACCTCGACCACGGCGGCCACGCCCAGAAGACGGCCGCCGAGCTCGGCATCCACCGCCAGACGCTCTACTACCGGCTGGGCAAGGCCGAGCGCCTCACCCACCGGGATCTTTCGGACGGCGACGACCGCCTGGCCGTGCACCTGGGGCTCAAGGCCGCCCGGCTCTGCGGATCCTGACCATGTCAAGGTGCCGGGTCATGGTGCCGGCAGGCGGCTGCTGCCGCCTGCCGGGGTTTCGGTGCTTCAGGCGCAGGCCGCCTCGTACACCCGTACCAGCTCCTGACTCACCCGCTCCCAGGAGTAGCGCGAGCGCGCCCGGTCGGCGCCGGCGTAGCCCAGCGCGGTCCGCAGGGTAGGGTCCCACAGCAGCTCGCGGGCCAGCCGCGCGGTGCGCGCGGGCCGGTCCGGAGGCACCAGCAGCCCGGTGACGCCGTCGATGACGGAGTCCAGGTGGGCGCCCACGGCCGAGGCGATCACCGGTACGCCGCAGGCCATCGCCTCCAGCGCGACGATGCCCGTCACGGCCTCGCGCGGCACCGACACCACGGCGTCCGCGCTGCGCATGAGCTTCGGCACGGTGGACCGCTTGACCTGGCCCAGCAACGTCACCTGGTCGGCGACCTCGAGCTGCTCGGCCAGCGCGCGCAGCCGACGGGCGTCCTGGTCGGTGTCGAGGTCCTCGGGCTCGGGGCCGCCCGCGATGACCAGCTCGACGTCGCCGAGCCCCGGCAGCGCCCGCACGATGGTGTCCGCGCCGCGATCCACCGTCAGCGGCCCGACGTGCAGGAGCCGCCTGCGCGTGCCCTTCGTGGCCACCGCGCCGCGGCGCTGGAAGCGCTCGGTGTCGACGCCGTACGGGACGACGGCGATGTGGTTGCGCGGCACGCCCAGCCGGATCAGCGCCGACTCCTCGTCCCCGGAGCCCGCGATGACCGCGCTGGCCCGGCGGCCGAGGGCCAGCTCCAGCTCCTTGTGCATGGCGTCGACCGTGTGGAACGTCTGCGTGACCGGCACCCCCAGCCCGTTGGCGCCCGCCACCGCGACCAGCCCACCGGTCCACGAATGCGCGTGGATCACGTCGGGCCGGTCCTGGCTCCAGCGCCGCATCAGGTGCTCGCCGACGTCGTTCAGGTACGGTACGACGCCGTCGGCCGACAGCTCCTCGGCCGGGCCCACGTCGATCTGCTCCAACGTGACCCCCGGGGCCACCCGCGTCTTGGGCTTGCCCTCAATGCTGTCACGACGGGAGTAGACGGTGACGTGGTGTTCGCGGCCGAGCTCGCGGGCGACAGAAAGGATGCGGTCACGCCGGTTGCTCTCAGCGGAAGCTACGATCGCGATATTCATGGCACACCTCAGCGAAGAAAGACTGAAAGGTGCGCCTGCGTCTTAGGCACATGTCTACGCTTCCGACCATACCCAGGTTTGACTCAATCGCAAACCCCCAAAAATCAGACATCCTGACTTCGCAGGTCAGACACCCCGGAGCGCGAGAATCACGATCTCGTCCCACACCTGGCCGCCCGAGAACGCGTGCCTGTCGGCCTCCAGCGCCTTGACCACGGTGGACGGCGACTGCCCCGCGCACCGGCCGAGCACGTCGGCCAGCCGCTCCTCGCCGTACGGCTCCCCCAGGTCGTTCCTGGAGGAGATCAGCCCCTCCGAATACAGCACCAGCGTCTCGCCCGCGGCCACCGTCAGCCGCTCCACGGCGGTCTCCGCCTCGGGCGCGAGGCCCAGCGGCACGCCGCCGCCCGCGGCGAAGCGCACGCCGCCGTCGGCCTGCAGCAGCGCGGCGGGATGGTGCCCGGCCGACGACAGCCTGATCTCGCGCCCCTTCACGAAGCCCGCCACGGCCATCACGAACATGCCGGCGCCCTGCGCGACCAGGGCCTCGTTGACCTTGCGCATCACCAGGTCGGGGTCGGACTCCCAGGTGCCCAGCACCCGCAGGCCACCGCGTACCATCGCGCTGACCGACGCGGCCTCCTCGCCCTTGCCGACGGCGCCGCCCAGCGCGAACCCCCACCCGCAGGACACCGGGAACACGTCGTAGAACTCGGCGCCCACGGACGCCCCGGGATGGTAGACGGCCGCCGCCTCGTAGCCGGGCACGTCGGGCAGCTTGCGGGGCGCGACGCTCGCCGACAGCGCGTCCGCCGCCCGCGAACGGTCCTGGAAGCTGGTCTGGGCCCGTACCGCCAGCCCGAGCTGCAGCCCCACCTCCTGCATGACGGCCAGGTCGGCCAGCGCGAACGGGCGCCGGTCGTGCGCGCGCACCAGCGTGAGCACGCCGTCGCCCGAGCCGATCGGCACGCACAGCATCGAGCCCGCGCCCATCGCCGTCAGCAGCGGCCCGTCCGCGCAGAACCCGAGCAGGCCGTCGTCGTCCAGCATCTCCTGCACCACGCCGGAGCCGCGCTCCAGCACCTGCATCACGACCTGGCTGCCCGCCGGATCCGCGGATTCCACCTGCCGGACCAGATCGCCCAGCGGATGGTTCTTCGGCGCCACCACGACCGAGCGGCGCGGCACCCCGCCGCGCACCATGTCCGCGATCACCCAGTCGGCCCACTCGGCCGCCAGCAGCCGCGTCGCCCTCGGCAGCGCGACCGGGCGCAGCAGCGTCTCCTCCTCGAGCAGCAGATTGGCCATCTTGACCAGCAGGTCCTGCCGCTTGGCCGCCGCCAGCAGCAGCGCCCCGTCGGACTGCTCGGGCCGCCCCGCGCCCGGCTCGGGCAGCTGCACCTCGGTCGGCAGCGCCACCGCCGCCACCATCTGCTGCGGCTCGCCCGGCATGGTCATCCTGGTCAGCGCCAGCTGGACGGTGTGCGTGCGCCCCTGATGCGCCAGCCGCGTCTCGAACGCCGACGGCTGGCCCGTCTGCAGCACCGCCGTCAGATGCGACCGGAACGCCGCCCGCCGCGACACGTCCACCAGCAGCGGGAACGACCGGCCCACCAGGTAGCCGTCGGGGCTGCCGAGCATCTGCGAGGTCTCGGGGTTGATCCGCCTGACCACGCCACCGCTGTCCAGCACGATGACCGGCACCGGAAAGGCCCGGAACACCTGTCGCAGCAGCTTCAGCTCCCGCTGCGCGCCGTCCTTCTTGCCGCCCGCCCGCTTGGGCGCCTTCTGCAGCGCCTCGCGGGCCTCGGCCAGCAGCTCGGCGGCGGTGTCGAGTTCGGCGAGGGCGGCGTCGAGGGTGGGCGCGAGGTCGGCGGGATAGGCGGTCCGCGCCTCGCGAAGCGAGGACACGCGTCCGGCCAACGCGTCCAGCGCTTGTTCGAGGTCCGGCATGGTCACCCTCTGACGCTACGTCACAAGGGATATGGGAGGCTATATCGGGTAGGGGCTTCCTGCTATGAAATCAACTGCGATGATCACCCCCGGTCTCGCCCGCGACCTCGCCGCACTGGGCCGGCTGGGCGAGGACACCTCCACGGAACGCGTGCTGCGCGACCTCACCACGGCGCTGGCCGCCGGCGTACCGGGCTGCTCGGGAGCCTCGGCCGAGCACTGGCGCGACCACCGGGTGCTGGTGTCCGGCTCCCACAGCGAGCTGATCATGCTCGTCGAGGGCGAACGCGCGCTCGGCGAGGGCCCGTCCGTCGAGGCCCGGCAGAGCGGCGGCCGCGCCGGCGTGACCGACGTGCTCAACGAGCCCCGCTGGCCCCGCTACGACGCGCTGGCCAGCCGCTGGGGCGTGCGCTCCGTGCTGGTCGTCCCCATCGACGTGGCGCCCGCCCTGCTGCTGGTCGGCCTCTATTCGGTACGCCCCGGGGCGTTCTCCCCCCAGAGCGCCCACTCGCTGGCCGACATGCTGACCGAGCAGGTCGGGGTGGCGATGGCCAACATGTGGGAGTTCGAGGAGGTGCGTACGGACGCCGCGCAGCTCCAGGAGGCCCTCGCCGGACGGGCGGTGATCGACCAGGCCAAGGGCATCATCATGCAGACCAGCGGATGCACCGCCGAGGCCGCGTTCGAGGAGCTGCGCAAGATCTCCCAGCACCACCAGGTCAAGGTGGCCGACCTCGCCAGGCTCCTGGTCGACGAGCACCAGCGCAAGTCGAGGCGCTGACCTCCGCGGCCCTGCCTCCGCCCTGCCTCCGCCCTGCCTCCGCCCTGCCGCCGCCCTGCCGCCGCCTTCAGCCGATGGCCGCCAGCGCGTCGTCGAGCGTGTCGTAGAGGGGCAGCCGCTGCGCCAGCCCGGTGATCCACATCACCTTGGACTTGGAGTATTCGACCCCGATGAGCGCGAACCTGGCGCCCGACGCCAGGCTCGTCTGCCAGTGGTGGACGATGAGCCCGAGCGCGCGAGAGTCCATGAACGTGACCCCGGCCAGGTCAAGAATCAGGTCCGACCCCGCCAGGGACAGGTAGTCGGCGAACTGCTCGCGGGTCGTGGCATCGAGGACGCCGTCAACCTTGATCACGGTGATCTCGTCCACCGTCGACGACGTCAGGGTCAGGGCCGCCATGGGCCCCTCACCGTTATCCGGCATTGTCACGGAGCAACCCTACTGTCACCACAGGAGGGAGGAATACTTCCCGCGATACGGGGGACACTTGATGCGGAGTCCAGCAGCGGGCTTTCGTCTCGAGAGTTGAGCGAGGCGTGCCTCTGCCTGGGCTTTTTTGCTGGGGGAGGGCGCCTGCGACCCATAAGAGGAGCAGCGATGGCTGTGCAGGAATACGTCCTCGAGGAGATGACAGCGGAAGAGCTCCTGGCCGAAATGGTCAGGGAAGAGACCCCCGACAGTCACAGAGAGCGACTGCGGGAGCGCATCGTCGAGATGCACCGGCCGCTCGCCATGGAGATCGCCCGGCGCTACCGCTACCGCGGCGAGCCTTTGGAGGATCTTCTCCAGGCCGCGTACGTCGGCCTGATGAAAGCCGTCAACGGCTTCGACCCGACCCTCGGCCACGCGTTCCGGGGCTACGCGGTCGTCACGATGACCGGCGAGGTCAAGCGCCACTTCCGCGACCGCACCTGGGCCATCCGGGTGCCGCGGCTCTACCAGGAGCGCCGCTCGGAGCTCAACCGCCTGGTCGCCGACCTCAGCCAGGACCTCGGCAGGTCGCCCACGGTGGCCGAGCTGGCCGCCAAGATGAACATCACCGAGGAGGACGTCCTGCTGACCCTCGACGCCTCCGCCGCCTACAGCACCCTGTCGCTCGACGCGCCGCTCGGCACCGACGACGACGCCGCCTCCCTCGGCGACGTCATCCCCGAGGACGACGACACGCTGAGCACCATGGTCGACCGGGAGGCCGTCAAGCCGCTCATCGACGCGCTGCCCTCCCGCGAGAAGCACATCCTGCTGCTGCGGTTCTTCGGCAACATGACGCAGGCCGAGATCGCCGCCGAGTTCGGGATCTCCCAGATGCACGTCTCACGCATCCTCCGCAAGGTTCTCGACCAGCTGCGCTCCGAGCTGGTCGGCTGAGAAGAAGGTCGCCGGGTGAACGAGGACGGAGAGCCTCAGTCGGGCTACACGAGCCCGCCGCCCGGCGCGCCCGTGAAAGAGCTCAGCTTCCGGCTGCCGGACCTGCCGCAGGTCCGGCAGTTCGCTGAGGACGAGGCCCGCGACGCCGGCATGCACGAGGACGTCATCGAGGACTTCGTCATCGCGGTCAACGAGGTCGCCACCAACGCCGTCACCCACGGGGCCGACCGGGCCTCCATGCGTACCTGGACGGTGAACGGCGACCTCATCGTGGAGGTGCACGACGGGGGTGCCTGGAAACCCGGGCCCAGACCGGGCGCGGTGGGTGGGATGGGGCTGTGGGTGGCCCGCCTGGTGTCGGCGGACCTGACCCTGCGGGTCGGGAACGGCGGCAGCACCGTCATCATGCGCTTCCCCGGAAAGGAGTGACGGGAGGCCGCCGTCCTCGGCGACCTCCCGCTTTTCGGGGCCTCACCGGCTGGGGCCTTTTACCGGTGGGCCCTTGGCCGGCTCCTACCTGCGTGCCCGGCCACGCCAGTTGCTGTAACCGGTACGGATTCCGGCCGTGCCGACGCCCGCCTGATGCAGGGCCAGCAGCGTCAGGCCGAGCAGGACGAACGTCATGCCGGAGAACCCGCCGGGGATCCGGGCGCCGACCAGGTCGAGCAGGAACCCCAGTCCGAAGATGATCGCTGCGACTACCGCGAGCATGTCGTCACCTCTTTCCCCAGGTCTGGAGCTGGGTCTGGGTCTGTGTTTGTCGGCCGGAGAGGGCGAGCAGGCGTTCCAGGACGCTCCTGTAGTCGCGCAGCGCCAGGCGCATCTGCTCGGTGTCGGCGGCCTCGGTGTCCTTCCAGCGGTCGCGCAGGCCGTTCGTACGCGTGGTGAGGCTGCTGGTGAGGGCGTCGACGACCTCGCCTACCAGCCCGTCGGCGCGCCGCACGGCCTCGCCGGGGTCGTCGACGAACGACGCCTGCAGGTCGCGCCAGCGGGCCTGCACCTGGTCCGGGTCCTGGTCGAACAGGACGACGTCCTCGGGGGCGGCGTGCGCGGGGATCTCGCCCGGCTCGGTGTCCGGTCCGGCCGTTGTGTCCCCGCCGGTCCTGGCGTAGGGATCGCGGTACGTGCCGTCGTCGAACTCGGCGTCGTACTCGGCGTCGTACCCGGCCGTGGGCGGCGTCACGGCGCCGGGCACGGCTGCGGCGTACTCGTCGCCGGCACGCGGACTGTGCGTCTCCGGCTCGCCGTCGCCCGCGACACGGACGTCGCCCGGAACACGGTCATCGCCCGCGACACGGACGTCGTCCGAGCCGTCGTCGGCCAGCTTGCGATCCTCCGCGTACTCATCGGCGCGGGCGTCCTCATCGGCGCGGGCGCCGAAGCGCTCGCCGGGCCGCTCATCGCGGAGCTCGTCGGCTTGGAGGCGCTCATCGCGCTGAGCGCGCTCCTCCCCGCTGCCGCTCCTGGGGGTGCTGGGGGTGCTCATGATCCTCGTTCACCGTCCTCGTGTGGTCTCCTGCAGCAGTTCCTCGAACAGCGCGCGGTAGTGCACCATGGCCTGCCGCAGGTCCTCCGTGGAGGCCTCCTTCCTGGCCGCGCGCCCGCTGATCTCGTGGGCCGTCCGGTAGTGGTCGAGAGTCTTCGCGTGCCCCACCGACAGGGTGGACAGCCGCTCCTCGTAGTCCTCCGTCGGGTAACCCCGTTCCGCCATGACCGCGGTGACCAGCTGATCGGCCTCGGTCACCGCGAACCCGGGCGCGTCGACGAAGCGCTCCTGCACCTCGGTCCACTGGTTCGCGTAGGTGTCGCGCGACTCTTCCGTCAGGGGATGGATGCCGAGCTCCGCATGCCGGCGCTCCCGGTCGAGCAGCTCCTGCTCGGCCTCGTGGCGGGTGTCGTGCTCGGAGACTATGCGTTCGTACTCCGGGCCGAAACGTTCGCGGAGATGGTCGCGGCGCCTCTGCTGCAGCACGGCGTAGCCCACTGCGACGAGCGCCACCACCACGACCGCGACGACGGCCACCCAGATTAAGGTGGTCATGTTGTTCGCCTCCGGTCTCTGTCTTGAGACCAGCGACTGCCCTCGAACGGGTGGGTCGAAACTCACCGCCTCAGCGGGCTTCCAGCGCCTCCCTGGCCGCGGCCAGCACGGCTGCGACATGTGAGCCTGTTGGTGCGGCGGGAATCTCGCTGAACCCTTCGGCCGCGTCGTACCGCACGTCGAGCCCCGCGTCGACGAGCCGCTGAGCCCATCGCAGAGCCGTGTTCAGCCGCTCGGCCGCGGGCGGCTTCCCCTGCGCGGCCGCCGACAGATTGCGCAGATTGGTGGCGGGCCCGGACTGGGAGTGCTCGCGGGCCAGCTTCCACGGCACGGCCCGGCTGTGGTCGAGCATCGGCTTGGCCAGCCCGGCGGCCCGCTTGGCCTGCAGCACCCCGGACTCGCTGACCCCGAAGTGCGCGGCCAGCTCCTGCACGTTCATCCCCTCGGCCGCCAACCTGGCCAGCTCCCGCCGATCGATGGTCGGTTTCCGCCCCACTCGACCCCCTCCGCCCCAGCTCTCCGTGTACGCGTGCACCTCCGATGTGCGCTAAGGTTATGACGTCCCGCTCCGCAGGGAGCGGCCGACACGACCGGGACGTAGCGCAGCTTGGTAGCGCACTTGACTGGGGGTCAAGGGGTCGCAGGTTCAAATCCTGTCGTCCCGACCAGATTTCGCTGGTCGATGAGGGTGTCACTCGTCTGGGTGACACCCTTTCTCATGGTTGAGCGGCGTCCGTCGCGGCTGTCCGCCGGCGCTCGGCCAGGCGGTTCCATACCGATACGACGGCGATGGAGACGATCAGCAGCACGACGCTCCCGGCGATGTCGAGCACGTAGTGGTTGCCCGTGGTGAGCACGACCGCCACCATACCCAGCGGAAAGATCCACGCCGGCAACGCCGGTCGTGGGTGGGAGACCCGCAGCGCGGACCACACGGCGTACGCGCACCACAACGACCATCCCACGTGCATGCTCGGCATCGCCGTCAGGTTCTGGCCGTTCCCGATCTCGCGTGAGGCGTGGCCGCCCAGGAGGTCGTGCTCGGCGATGATGTCGACGACGCCCGGCAGGGCGAACCGTGGGGGCGACATGGGCACCGCCCAGTAAACGGGCAGCACGAGGACGAGCATCGCGACGAGGGTCCAGCGGACCTTGGCGTAGACGGCGGCGTGCCGGACGAAGACCCACACCAGCACACCGATGACCATGAGGTAGTACAGGCGGTAGTAGTACACCGCCGGCTGGATGAGGGCCGGATGCTCGGTCAGCCACTGGTTCGCCCTCAGCGCGATGTCCAGGTGGAGGGCCCGTTCCATGGACTGCAGGGCCAGAGCGTTGGCGGTGGCGGCCGCGGTGTCGTTCCCGGCGGCGGCGTGAAGCCGTGCGAAGAGCAGGATCACGAGCAGCAGACCGGCCACTTCGACCAGCGGGGCCGGGCGCCCGCTCACTCTCCCGGCGAGTGCGACCGAGCGGGCGCGCGCCACCAGGCGCGATAATCGGCCGGCGGCCACCTCACGCGGGCGCACGCGAGTCACCCTAACTCACCGCTCCGGCATGGAACGTGTTACAGAACGACCACCTCGGCCACTTCCTCCTCCTCAACAACTTCCGGCGGCTTCACCGCGCCGGTAATCTTGCGTGATTCTCTGACTCCGGTGGAGGGTCGTCGTGGGCTCCGGTGCTCGCCATGCCGATCAGCGCGCTCGGGCTGGGCTTCGACTTCTTCCTGGCCGGACCCGTGGAGTGACCGCCCCAGGGCCACTGCAGGTCCTGCACCCCTCAACCCCCAGGAGGTAGAGCCGTGGGCTCTGGCAAGAAGACGTGGACGGCAGCGTTCCTGGCCACTGCTGTGCTGGCGATCACTGCGGCCTGCGGCAGCGAAGGCGCCGACGGCGCGATCACGTTACGTTTCTCCTACTGGGGCAGTGACGCGCGGCAGAAGATGACGCAAGAGGCGATCAAGAGGTTCGAGGCGAAGAACCCGGACATCGACATCGAGGAAGAGTTCTCCGGCTTCGGCACCTACTACGACACGCTGGCCACGAGGGTCGCGAGCGACGAGACACCTGACGTCATCACCCTCGAGATCCGCGGGCTGCGGGAGTACGCCGAACGCGGCACGCTCGCCGACCTGTCCAGCGTGGTCGACACCGCCGACATCGACGCCAAGGTGCTGGCCACCGGCGCCATCGACGACAAGCAGTTCGCCATCCCCACCGGCGTCAACGCCTGGTCCCTGGTCGTGGACCCGAAGGCGATCAAGGACGCGGGGCAGAACCTGCCCGACGACACCACGTGGACCTGGGACGAATACGTCGACCTGGCGGCGAAGATCACCGCGAGCACCGGTGGCAAGGTTTACGGCACGCAGCAGGCCTTCAACCCGGCGTTCCTGCAGATCTTCGCCGCCCAGCGGGGCGAGTCCCTCTACAAGGGCAACAAGATCGGCGTCTCGCCCGGGACGCTCAAGGCGTGGTGGGCGGTCCACCAGAAGCTGATCAGGAGCAAGGGCTCTCCTGCCGCCGCCAAGAGCATCGAGCTCGCGACCCAGAGCGAGGACCGGTCGCTGTTCGCCACCCGCAACGGCGCGATGGGGATGTGGTGGAGCAACCAGCTCGGCTCGATCAACAAGGCGTCCGGCGGCAAGGAGGTGGACCTGCTGCGGATGCCGAAGGCGCAGGGCGCCACCGCGGGCGGCATGTTCCTGCAGCCCGCGATGTTCTACACCGCCTCGGCGAAGTCCGAGCATCAGGCCGCGGCGGCCAAGTTCATCGACTTCATGATCAACGACCCGGAGGCGGGCGCGATCATCCTCAGCGACCGCGGCCTGCCGGCCAGCTCCAAAGTGCTGGCGGCGGTCAGGGACAAGCTTCCGGAGACCGACAAGAAGACGCTGGCCTTCCTCGACAAGGTCAAGGGGGAGCTGACGGACTCGCCCGCCGCCCCGCCGAAGCGCGCCAGCGCCATCGAGGCCATCCTCACGCGGTACACGAATGAGGTCCTGTTCGGCCGGATGACGTCTGACGAGGCCGCTCAGAAACTCATCACGGAGGCCAACGCCCTCATCGCGGGCTAGTGGGCCCGGTGCGCGGGGATGCGCAGGGCTGAGCGGTGGGCCCAGGTGACCCAGCGCCAGAGCCACTCGACGGGACCCTGGCGGTGGCGGCGCAGCCAGAGGGTGGCGAACAGCCACTGGGCGGCGAGGATGACTCCCGCGGTCGCGTACGCCGCCGTCAGGGATCGGCCGATCGGCAGGCCGAGGAGGTGAGCGGCCGCCAGCACGAGGATCGTGGCGGTCAGGTAATTGGTCAGCGCCATCCGGCCCAGTGGTGCGAAGAGGGCCGCCAGCGCCGGTCGCAGCGGCGTTCTGAGCAGGACCAGCAGGGTGCACACGTACACGCCGGCGAGCAGCAGATCGGCCAGGCCGGACGTGAAGGACGGCGTGCCCGTCCCGGTCCGCGCCCACAGGGCTGAGGCCGCCCCCGCCGCGAAGGCCAGCCCCAGCAGGAGCGGCCCCCGGGTGGACCGCTCGATCTTCTCGATCATCCCGTACCGGACCAGCGCCGAGCCCAGCAGGAACAGCCCGGCGATCATCAGGGGCCCGCCACCCCCGCCGATCAGCGCCGCCGCCACGAGCGCCGGGGCGAGGCCGGCCACGGCCCACCGCGGCAGCCAGGTGGAGGGCAGCAGCACCAGCAGGCCGACGATGGCGTACGAGGTCAGGATTTCACCCCGCCACAGCAGCGAATGCGCGAGGCCGATCGCGAGCAGCGCCAGAAGCCGGCGCAGCAGGACGAGCCGCGGGCGGGGGACGCGGTTCGCGGCGGAGTCCAGCAGCAGCGAGAACCCGATGCCGAACAGCAGGGAGAAGATCGGGAGCCCGAGCCACGGGTCCCAGTCGCCCATGGGCTGCGTCGTGACGGCGCGGTCGCCGTTGGCTATCAGCTGGATGTTGGCGAGCAGGATCTCGCACAGCGTGAACCCGCGCAGGACGTCGAGCGCGGCGATACGCGGCCGGCCGGGGGAGGCCGGCGTCCCGGCGCGGGTGGAAGGGGCTCCGGGACCTCGGACCGGTCCCGGAGCGTGATCTCGATAGGGCATGCACCTCATCCTGGGGACGGAGCCCGGTGCGTACATCGACCACCGGTAGGGGCTCGCGGTCGCGCGACGGCACTTTCGGCCGATCCTCGTTCTCGACGGCACCCCACCGGGCCATCGGTTCGTCCGGCCGGTCCAGGATGAGAGGACGCGTCAGGCGTAGGAACCCTCGACGAGATCGGCGACGATGCCGGGGCGGGAGGGCTGCCAGCCGAGCAATTCGCGGGTACGGGTCGCGCTGACGCGCTGGCTGATCGCCAGAGCCCGGGCGAAGCCCTCCCCGAGCTCCCGCGCGGCCTCCTCGAACGGCCAGGGCTCGGCCGTCTCCTTGACGCCCGCCGACCTGGCCGCCGCCTCGGCCACGGCGGTGACGGGCACCGCCTCCTCGCTGATGGCGTGGTAGACGGCCGCCTCCCCCTTCTCCAGGGCGGCCAGGATCAGCTCGGCCACATCGTCCACGTGCACGAAGGTCCACGTCGGCGCCGTGCCGCCCGCGGTGACGTACACACCGGTCCCGCGCCGCGCGGCCTGCGCCTTCAGCAGCGCCGCGATGCCCGTGCCGCGCCCGTGGACGACGCCGGGACGCACCACGGAGCCGCCGCCGTCGATCACCAGCCGCTCCACCTTGTCCCGGTACGCCACCAGGGGGATCGGGTCGGCCGGGCTGTCCTCGTCGGCCCCATCGGTCTCGCCGAGCACCCACACGCCGCTGACATAGACGACCTTCTGCGACGATCCGGCGAGCACGCCGATCGTGGCCAGGTCGGCCTCCTGGTCGCCGGTCAACTGCCCGGCGTGCACGATCGCGTCGAGGTCCGCGGTGATCGCCTTCTCCAGCGCGGCGGCGTCCGCCAGATCCCCGTACCGGACGTCGGCCGCACCCGGCACCCGCCGCTCTCCCTCCGCCGCGGGCCGCACGTAGGCCGCCACCTCATGCCCCTGCGCCACCAGCCGCTCCACCAGGACACCGCCGATGTACCCCGTCGCGCCAAGCACCAGCACCTTCATTGTCCCACCTCAAAAATTTCGACATTGAACATTTCCACGTAGGACGATAGCCCACGACATCGAACATTTCAATGTCGTACGATTGCCGCCATGGGAGATGCAGTCGACGCGATCCTCGGGCAGTGGGCCCGCACCCGGCCCGACGTGGACGTGTCCCCGATGGGCGTGATCGGCCGGGTGTCGCGGGCCTCGCGGCTTCTGGAGCGGGGGGTCAAGGAGTTCCTGGGCGAGCACGGGCTGGAGGCGTGGGAGTTCGACATGCTGGCCACGCTGCTCAGGAACGAAGCCGACTCCATGTGCATGAAGGACCTGTCGGCGGCGGCCATGGTCAGTCCCGGCGCACTCACCAACCGCATGGACCACCTGGTGGAGCGCGGGCTGGTCGACCGCTGGCCGGCGCCGGACAACCGGCGGATGACGCTCGTGGCGCTGACGGACGAAGGACGGCGGGTGGCCAACGACGTCCTGGAACGTCACGCGGCCAACGAGGCCCGCCTCCTGTCCGGCCTCTCCCCCACCGACCGCGACGCCCTGGCCGACCTCCTCCGCAAACTCCTCGTCTCCCTGGGCGACACCGTGTAGAGGGCTGCTCCCGGGGCTCGGCACCTGCCTTGGGGCGGTCCGAGCTTTTCTGCGAGGGGCCGGGGGGCTGGCCAGGTCACGATAGGCAGGAACTCCCGGAAGTCGTACCGTCCGCCAGTCCGGCCCGGTCGGCTCGCCCGTGTCGGCGCGACCCGGGGACGGGCTGGGCCGTCATGCCAGGGAAGATCGCCGCCGCCTCGCCGCGTGTCTCACAGCAGGTCGCGAACGACCCGGGTGTCGGCGAGACGGTCGTGCAGAGTGCGGGCCGCCGGGTCTGACATCGCCCACAGCCCGTCCACCAAGAGCACGACCAGCCCGAACTGCGGCACGCAGACGAGGACGGGGAAGACGAGGGCGCGGATCGCGGCCCTGCGCCGGTCTGGCCGATGACCGGTCTCGGCGGAGACGACGCGGATGCGCATGAGCCGCTTGCCGACCGTCAGCCCCGTCAGGACGTAGAGGAACGCGGCCACGGCGCCGATCAGCGACAGTGGTTCGTTGACCCTGAACCAGTTCAGGAAGCCGAAGTCCAAGCCACTCCCCGCGAAGAAGCCCAGAAAGACGACGGCGAGCACGTAGTCGATGGCGAACGCCGCCGCCCGGCGGCCGATGAACCCGCTCGGCCAGGTGTCCCGCCCCGTCCGGGTGGCCAGCAGCACCAGCAGGGCCGAGCCCAGGAGGGCGGACTGCGCAAGCCCGAAGGCGCTCAGTACGGTTCTGAACCACTCGCCACTGAGCACGGGCATCATCGAGCACCCGTCCTCACGCATGTACGCAGGGCTGGCCGGTCCGGCGATCGCGAGCAGGACGAGCAGGCCGGCCACGCGGCGGCCGACGACGGCCCCGTTCCCGGTGGCAGCCGACATCAGCATTCCCGCGAGGACCAGACTCGAGGGCACGCCCCAGAGGACGGCCAGGTCCGCGACCTCCTCGGCATCCCCCAGCAGGGCCGACGCCACTGGGGTGAGCCCGAAGCCGGCCCCGTCAGGGAACCCCATGCAGCCGTAGAAAGGCCCGTACTCGATCTGCCAGGCGTCCCAGGTCGGATATGCGGCGACCGCCAGGGCGGCCACCCAAGCGCCGGCTGCTCCGAGATAGGCCCGACGGCCAAGCTCGCCCACTGGGTCGTGTCCTCCTCGTACTCGCGCAGCTCCTGGCCGCCACTTCATCCGCTCAGCATCGCCGCGAGCTGCTCTTCAACGGGCATGGGAAGCCGCGGCCATCTCCCGGCTTCGCTGAGCTGTGAGCTCGGGCGTGTGCAGCCGATTCAGCCACGCCCCGTATCTGGTGGCCCGCCTTGGGGCTACTCCGGAAGGTCGAGCTCGTCGTAGGTCGCCACCTCATCGGCCGGAGGCGCTTGGATGTCGATCGGGCGGCCCCACCGGGACAGGCGGACGTCGTCGATGTAATGGACGGGTTCGTCGCTCAGCTTGGGGATGCCGGGTTGCCTGGAGTCGCTGTGGCATCGGCGGACGAGCTGGTCCCGTCCGATCCAGAGCTTCCAGTCGACCCGGACACGGGCGTACTTTCCCGCGGGCCTGTGAAGTCCGGCGATACGGAAGTCGGGGTCCGCCTTGGCGAGCTGGCCCAGCGTGATGGACCCCTCGTAGAGGGTGGTGCGGGTGCCGTCGTACACGCCGGACGGGCGCTTGACCTTGGTGGCGGCGAGCAGGGCCTTGAGCGTGCCGGGATCGCTCAGCCGCATCTGGCCGCAGTGCAGGGCGAGGGACTGCTTCCCCTTGGCGACCACCCAGCTCTTGCCTTCCGGAAGATGCTTGCGCAGGCCGGCCGACTGCTCGTAGGACCGGTCCGGGAAGAGGATGAGGCGCTGGCGGTACTTGCCGAACATGAAATCCTTGGGGCGCAGGATCTCGCTCGCGACCACCCTCCCCCGGTCCAGCTCGTGGACTCCGGACTCCCGGATGGTGTGCGGCTTTCCTTCGGACCTGGCGACCAGGACGTCCGAGAAGGTCACACCGTTGCCGCTCGCCAACTGGCGGCGCAGCGCGGCGACGGGGTCGGGGCCGGCCGCGGCGGCGGCCGGCGACGTGACTATGGAGGTCACGGAGGTGATCGTCAGGGCGAGCGCCCAGAGCCTCATGCGGGTCGTCTCCTCGGGAGGTGAGCCATGCCGGGTGATCTTCGCAGGCCCAGATCTCGTTCCGGCCTCACCCACTCCACCAGCAGGGCAACCGCCCGGATCGCGCGCCTCGCGCCATGGCCCGCAATCGCGGTCGCAGGTCAACCCCGCGCGGTGAACGGGCGCGCCCTCGACCGGCTCGGGTCGCGCCCGCGCGCAGTCTCCGTTGCCGGGGCGATGCGTTGCGCCGCGACCGGGTGGATTCGATTCGCGCTGCGCTTGTTGATCTTGTCCGGGCCTGTCCGTCGCATCAGAATGGCGGCCATGAGTCGCGAGGCCCTGGAGCAGTGGATGGCCGCCGTGACGCGCGGCGACCTGGCGGACCCACCGGCCGCGCCGACGGTCGAGGACTGTACGGCCGCGGGCGTGGCGCCGTACGGGAGGTCCTACCGGCGCTCTCGCGGAGGTGTGACGTTCCGCGCTTACTTCACCCCCGACCGGCGGCACCACGCTATGCTGCTGGCCGGGCCCGAGCTCCTGCTGTGGATGGACGGCCGGAGCGCGCCCGTCCCGACCGGCATCCGGGGCGAGCCGCAGGGCGCTGCGTTGGTGCGCTGGCTGGAGCATCGGTTCTCGATGGGCGGGATGGACGATCCGGTGCGGGCCCTGGCGATGTGGGCCTGGACGGGCGCGGCCGGACGGGTCGCCGCGCGGGACGGTGACAGGTGCGGGCGGACGTACCCGGCTCCGCCCACCGGGGTGACGCCTGCCGAGTACGGGGAGATCGGCTGGGAGTTCACGGACGAGCGATGCGCGTACAACTTCCTCGACACCGCGGGCAAGCGTGTGGTCCGCGTCGCCTTCGCCCCCGGCTTACGGCGCCAGGCACTGACGATCCGCGCTCCCGACTGGATCGGCGCGCAGTTGTGGGTCGACGGCGAGCCGGTGCCCGTGCCGTGCGAGCGGGACTCGGGTCCGTTGTGCGACGAGCACGTCACGTGGCTGGACGACCGCTTCGTCCACGCCGAGGTGGGCGGTCTGTGGAGCCATCCTCTGTACGACCCCGCCACGATGGATCTCCTCGGCGACATTCGCGGGCTGCTGATCTGGGACGCGGCGGAACGCGTCCGGCACCTCCACCTCCCAGCGCCGGCCGAGGCGTGGACGCGTCCTGACAAAAGCCCGGGTCAATCCTTCTTGGCGCGGGCCTCGGCCTCGGCGGCGTCCATGGCCTCCGCCTCCTCCGGCGTCGGGGCCGTGCCGCCCAGGTGCGCGGGCTGCCACCACACCCCCTGCGGCACCTCCGGGTACGTGCGCTGCGCCTGGTCCACCAGGCCCGACAGCCGCTTGTGCAGGTCGGCGGTGTGGTCGTTGACGTTCTCGCCGCGCTTGGGGTGCATCGGCTCCCCCACCACGATGGTCAGCGGGATGTGCCGTTGCGTGAGCTTGCGGGGCCGGCCCTTGGTCCAGAAGCGCTGGCTGCCCCACAGCGCGACGGGGATGATGGGCGTGTTGGTGGCCTGGGCCATGCGGATGGCGCCGTTCTTGATCTCCTTGACGGTGAACGACCGGCTGATCGTCGCCTCCGCGAAGACCCCGACGACCTCGCCGGCCTTCAACATGCGCAGGGCCGTGGCGTACGAGCCCGCGCCCGCCCCCCGGTCCACCGGGATGTGTTTCATACCGCGCATCAGCGGCCCGGAGATCCGGTGGTCGAAGACGTCCTGCTTGGCCATGAAGCGCACCAGCCGCCGCGAGGGCAGCGCGGCGAATCCCGCGAAGATGAAGTCGAGGTAGCTGATGTGGTTGCTCACCAGCACCGCTCCCCCGGTCTGCGGCACGTGCTCCGTACCCTCCATGTGGAACCGGACGTCGAGCACGCGAAACAGGGTCCGCGCGGCGGCGATCACCGGCGGGTACACGATCTCAGCCATGAGCAGAAGGTAGCCTACTCAGGCGGGTGCCACGGTAGTCGGGAGCCGGACCATCCCGCGCACGTTCCCGTGCGAGATGCGCCGGATGCCGTCCGGGTCGATCTCGTACGAAGGCGAGACGGCCTTGGTGAGCTCCTCCAGCGCCACCCGGGCCTCCAGCCGGGCGAGCGGACCGCCGAGGCAGTAGTGGCGGCCGACGCCGAAGCTGATGGACCTGGAGGTGTCGCGGCCCAGGTCGTAGACGTCGGGGTCGGGGAAGACCGACTCGTCCCTGTTGGCGGAGCCGATCAGGATCCACACCTTCGCGTCGGCGGGGACCCGGACGCCGTGCCACTCGGCGGGCTCGGTGAGGCGGCGGGCGATGCCGTGCGCGGGGGTGTCGTACCGCAGCGACTCCTCCACCCACCCCGTGATCGCCCCGCCGAAGGCGGCGGCGCGCTGGCCGGGGTGGCGCCACGCCCAGTACCAGGCGGCGCCCAGCAGGTGGGTGGTGGTCTCCGAGCCCGCCCCGATCAGCAGGAACAGGAACGCCACGATCTCCTCGGGGCTCAGCCCGCCGTCGGCGACGAGCGCCGAGACGAGGTCGTCACGGGGAGCGGCCCGGCGGTCGGCGACGATCGAGGCGTAGTAGTCGCCGAGGGACAGGATGCTCCTGAGCCCCGTGTCCGCCATCTTGCCCTGAGGGTCATATTTCACGAGGATGTCGGACTTGCGGCGGACGTCCGCCCGATCGGACGGCGGCACCCCCACCAGCTCGGAGATCACGTCGAGCGGCAGTTTGGCCGCGAAGTCGCGGACGAAGTCGAACGTCCCCCGCTCGATGCCCTCCTCGATGTAGCCCCGCGCGATCTGCCTGATCATGGGTTCGAGCGCGGCCACCCGGCGCGGGGTGAAGGCCCGCGAGACGACGGCCCGCATGCGGGTGTGGTCCGGCGGGTCCATGGCCACGAACGACAGGTACGTACGCGCCTGCGGCCCCCACGCGGCCGGGTCGAGCACGGGGCCGTGGTCGCTGGACAGCAGTGCGCTGTCGCCGAGCGCGGCGGACACGTCGGCGTGCCGCGACAGTGCCCAGAAGCCGTGTTCGGCGTTGTGATAGACCGGCGCTTCCCGGCGTAACCACGCGTAGACGGGGTACGGGTCGTTGTTGACCGCCGGGTCGTAGGGGTTGTAGACGACCTCCATCCCGCCTACGCTACGACGCTTGCGCCCTCGTGAAAATGGGCAGATCTTCTCACCATGAAGAAGCTCATCAACACGGCCGACTCCGTCGTCGATGACGCGCTGAACGGCATGGCCGCGGCCCACCCCTCGCTGCGGGTGCGCGACCGCGTGGTCTACCGGGCCGAGGGGCCGCGGCCCGGCAAGGTCGGCCTGGTCTCGGGCGGCGGCTCGGGACATGAGCCGCTGCACGCCGGTTTCGTCGGGTACGGCATGCTCGACGCGGCCTGCCCCGGCGAGGTCTTCACCTCACCGGTCCCCGACCAGATCATCGACGCGACCAGGGCGGTCGACGGCGGCGCCGGGGTCCTGCACATCGTCAAGAACTACACCGGCGACGTGCTGAACTTCGAGATGGCCGCCGAGCTGATCGAGGACGTCGAGGTGGCCAGCGTGCTGGTCGACGACGACGTGGCCGTACAGGACTCCCTCTACACGGCGGGCCGGCGCGGCACCGGGGCCACGCTGTTCGTGGAGAAGCTCGCGGGCGCGCTGGCCGAGCAGGGCGCGCCGCTGGCCCAGCTCGCCGCGGTGGCGGGCGAGGTGGACGAGCGCAGCAGGTCGTTCGGCATCGCCCTGACGTCCTGTACGACGCCGCACGCGGGCAAGCCGACGTTCGACCTGCCGGAGACGGACGTGGAGCTGGGCATCGGCATCCACGGCGAGCCGGGGCGGGCCCGGGTGCCGATGGTGTCGGCGCGCGAGCTGGCCGCGATCGCCATGGAGGCCATCCACGGCGACCTGCCGCTCCGCGGCGACCTGCTGGTCATGGTCAACGGCATGGGCGGCACCCCGCTCATGGAGCTGTACGTGGTGTTCGCGGAGGTCGCGGCCTTCGTCAGGGGCAAGGGCGCGCGGGTGTCGCGCTCGCTCGTCGGCAACTACGTGACCAGCCTCGACATGCAGGGCTTCTCCGTGTCGATCTGCCTGCTCGACGACGTGCTCACCCGCCTGTGGGACGCTCCGGTCGAGACGCCGGGGCTGCGCTGGGGGCGCTGATGGACACCGACGTGTTCGTGGCCTGGTTCGAGGAGGCGGCCAGGCTGGTGCACAGGGACCGCGACCGGCTGACCCGGCTGGACGCGGCGATCGGCGACGCCGACCACGGCACGAACCTCGACCGCGGCCTCACCGAGGTCCGCAAGACGCTGGCCGAGTCGCCGCCGGGGACTCCCGGCGAGGTGCTGGCCGCGGCGGGCGCGACGCTGATCCGCCGCGTCGGGGGCGCCTCCGGGCCGCTGTACGGGTCCGTGTTCCGGCAGATGGGCAAGTCGCTGGAGTCGCCGGTGACGCTGGCCGGGTTCTCGGGGGCGTTCGAGGCCGGGGTGGTGGCGCTCGAACGGCTGGGCAAGGCCGCGCTGGGCGACAAGACCATGGTGGACGCGCTGGTCCCGGCCTCCCGGGCGCTCGCTCTGGCCGTACGTGACGGGATCGGGGTGAAGGAGGCGCTCGAACGGGCGGCCGAAGCGGCCGAGGAGGGGGCGAAGGCCACGATCCCGATGCAGGCGCGCAAGGGCCGGGCCAGCTACCTGGGCGAACGCAGCATCGGGCACGAGGACCCGGGGGCGGCGTCGGCGGCCCTGTTCATGGCCGCGCTGGCGTCGGTGGTGGCGTGATGAGCGGTTCTGGCGTCGGTGGTGGCGTGACGGGCGGTCCTGGCGTCGGTGGTGGCGTGACGGGCGGTCCTGATCTCGGTGGTGGCGTGACGGGCGGGCCCGCTGATCGCGTGATCCCAGGCGGAGCCGGGTGATGGTGGGGCTGGTGCTCGTCGCGCACAGCGCGGGGCTGGCGGCGGAGGCGGCGTCGCTGGCCCGCGGGATCGCCGGTCCCGACGTACCCGTGGCGGCCGCCGGGGGCACCGAGGACGGCGGGCTGGGCACGAGCCTGGACCTCATCGAGGCGGCGCTGCGCAGCGTCGACCAGGGTGACGGGGTGGTGCTCATCCCCGACCTGGGCAGCTCGGTGCTGACCGCCCGCCTGCTGGAGGAGGACGGGCGCGTGGTGGTGGCGGACGTGCCGTTCGTGGAGGGCGCGATCGCCGCGGCGGTGGCGGCGGGCGCGGGCGTGCCGCTGGCCGACGTCCTGGAGGCGGCCGAGGAAGCCCGCACCTACCGCAAGCTCTGAGCTCAGTGGCCCTTGAAGGCCTCCTCCAGCCACCAGGACCCGTGCTCCGCCGTGACCTTGGCGTGCACCAGGAGCGGCCGGTCGCGGGGCCCGTCCACCCATTCGGCCACGCCCGCCAGGTCGCCGGGCCCGCCGACCGTCACGGCGGCGCAGCCGTGACCCCGGGCGATGGCGGCGAGGTCGGCCGGTGGGAACGTGACCGTCCCGAGCGGGTGACCGTGCGGCCCGAAGTGGTGGACCTCGGCCCCGTACGCCTCGTCGTCGTACACCACGATCACCATGGGCAGGCCGAGCCGGACGACGGTCTCCAGCTCCGCGATGCCCATGAGGGCGCCGCCGTCGCCGAGCGCGGCCACCGGCAGCCGGTCCGGCCTGGCGATCGCCGCGCCGATCGCCGTCGCCAGGCCCAGCCCGATCGACTGGAACGCCTGCGTGAAGCAGAACCCACCCTCATCCGGGACATCCACGAACATCGACGGATATCCCATGAAATTTCCGGAATCGATGGCGACGATCCGTTCCCGCGGCAGGAGGTCGTCCAGCCCGATGCTGAGCGTCCGGGGGTCGATCCGGCCGCCGCCGCTCTCGTCCTCGTACGGCACATCCCGCCAGCGCCCCTCGGCCCGCACGCGGGCGGCGAGCTCCGGCGACCGGTAGCCCGATCGGGGCGCGACCCGGTGGGCCAGCGCCTCCGCGACCCTCGGCACGTCACCCACCACGCCCAGGTCGGCGGGCACATGGGTCTTGAACGCCGCCGGGTCGAGATCGACCTTCACGACCTTCGCGCCCGGCGAGACGAGCGTGCCGTGGCGGGTGGTCCACATGTTCAGCGCGCATCCCCACGCGACGACCAGGTCGGCGCCGCGGATCAGCTCGGCGGCCAGCGGCGTCGCGAAGCCGCCGCTCACGTCGAGGTCCCACGGGCTGCCGCGGAAGAGCCCCTTCGCGACGGCCGAGGTGGCCAGCAGGGCGCCCGCGAGGTCGGCCAGCTCCTCCAGCTCCCGCCGCGCGTGCCGGGCACCGCGCCCCGCGATGAACACCGGCCGCTCGGCCACGCCGAGCAACCGCGCCAGCTCCCCCACCTCCGCCGCCGAAGGACGCACTGAAGGGCCTGCCGAGGGACCTTCCGGAGGGGTCGCCGAAGAGCCCACCGCGGGAACCGCCGAAGCGATCGCGGGCGGCATCACATCGACGGGACCCTCGAAGGGGGCGGCCTGGACGTCGAGCGGCAGGTTCAGCAGGACCGTGCGCCGCTCCTCCACCGCCACCCGATACGCCTCGGCCACCCGCGACACCGCCTCCTCCGCCGAGGTGACACGCATCGCCACCGCCCCCACCGCTGTAGCGAGCGCGGCCTGGTCGATGTGGAAGTTGGACTGGACCTCCGTGGCCTCCCCCGCCAGCACGATGAGCGGCGTACGGCTCTTGGCCGCCTCGGTCAGGCCGGTCAGGGCGTTGGTGAGCCCGGGCCCCTGGTGCACCGACACGACGCCGACCCGCCCGCTCATCCGCGCGTACGCGTCGGCCATGGTGGCGGCCCCGCCCTCGTGGCGGGCGGCGACGAAGCGCACGCCGCCCGCCACCAGGGCGTTGGTCACGTGGAAGTTGCCACTGCCGACCACCCCGAAGGCGGTCCCGACGCCGCAGGCGGCCAGGGCCCGCCCCACGGCCTCCGCGACGATCAACGTTCCACCAGGGCCAGCACGCGCACGGGGCTGCCGGAGCCGCCCACGATGGGCAGCGGCGGCGCGACCACGACGGCGCCGGTCACGGGCAGCCGGTCGAGGTTGCGCAGCTGGGTCAGGCCGTACTTGCCCGCCCCCAGCAGGAAGGAGTGGCACGGGAAGGCCGGGTCGAAGGAGTGGGCGGCGCCCGCGTCGGTGCCGACGGTCTCGACGCCGATCCCGGCGATCGGGGTCTCGGAGGCCAGCCACTTGGCGCACTCCACCGAGATGCCGGGCGTGTGGGGGCCGGAGGCGTCGGCGTTCAGGAAGGCCGCCTGGTCGGCGGAGCGGGTGTCCCAGCCGGTGCGGTAGAGCAGCCAGCCGCCGTCGGGCAGCGGGCCGTTGGCGCGTTCCCACTCCTTGACGTGGTCGATCTGGAGGAGGAAGTCGGCGTCCTTGGACGCCTCGGCGGCGAAGTCGAGCACGACGGCGGGCGCGATGAGGCTGCGTACGGGCACCTGGGAGACGTCCTGGCCGTCGCGGGCGGTGACCCAGTGGACGGGGGCGTCGAAGTGGGTGCCGGTGTGCTCGCCGGTGTGGATGTCGTTCCAGTACCAGGCGGGGCCGCGGTCGTCGTAGCGGCTGATCTCCTCCAGGCGGAACGGGATCGTGTTGCCGAACGGCTCGGGCAGCTGGAGGATCGGCGTCTCGGACGAGAGGGGCGCCGTGAGGTCGATCACCTCGATCGCCCCGCTGCGCACGCTGTCAACGAAGCTCCGCAAGACCGACATGTCATCCTCCCGGTGGGCTGTGGGGTGGGCTGTGCGCATCCTCCTACGCACACCCCACCACTGCCAACAACCTCAGCCCTTGAGTCCGCTGAAGCTCATCGTGGCCACGAAGTGCCGCTGCGCCAGGATGAACGCGAGCACGAGCGGCAGCACCGCGACCACGTTGCCGGCCATCAGCGCCGACCACTCGGTGTGCCGGGCGCCGGCGAAGGTGGCCAGCCCGAGCTGCAGCGTGTAGCCCGACTCCGACGAGATCGCGATGAGCGGCCAGATCAGGTCGTTCCAGGCGCCGAGCAGCGTGAACACCACCAGCGTGGCCAGCGCGGGCCGGGCCAGCGGAAGCACCACGCGGAAGAACACGCCCAGGGGGGAGCAGCCGTCGATGATGGCGGCCTCCTCCAGCTCCCTGGGCAGCGACAGGAAGAACTGCCGCATGAGGAACACCCCGAACGCCGACGCCAGCCACGGCACGATGGCCGCCCCCAGCGTGTCGATCAGGCCCATGTTCTTGAACAGCAGGAACGTCGGGATCATCAGCACCTGGGTCGGCACCATGATGGTGGCCATGACCGCCGCGAAGGCGACCCCGCGGCCGCGGAACTTGATCCGGGCGAAGCCGTACCCGGCCAGGGAGCAGAGCACCACGTGCCCGAGCACCGCCGACCCGGCCACGATCACCGTGTTGGCCAGCCAGAGCGGGTACTCGTCCTCGGTGAAGATGCGCCTGAACCCGTCCAGCGTGAAGTGCTCGGGCCAGAGCTTGGGCGGGTAGGTGTTGATGTCGGCGTCCGGCATGAACGCGGTCAGCGCCATCCACACCAGCGGCGCCACGAACAGCAGCGCGAGCGGCATCAGGAAGAGATGGGCGAGGCTGCGGCGCGTCACTTCGCACCCCTCCACAGGACCGCGCCCGACACGGCGAGCGTCACGATGAACAGGACGTAGGCGATGGCTGTGCCGTAGCCGGAGTGGAAGAGCTGGAACGCCTGCCGGTAGAGGTAGAACACGATGGTCGTCGTGGAGTCGAGCGGCTGGCCCTTGGTGGTGGTGTAGACGAGGTCGAACAGCTGCAGCGCGGTGATCGTCTGCCAGATCAGCAGGAAGACCGTGGCCGGCCGCAGCTGCGGCAGCACGACGTGGCGCAGGACGTGCCGACCGGCGCCGCCGTCCGCCCGGGCCGCCTCGATCAGCTCGCGCGGGATGTCCTGCAGGGCGGCCAGGTAGACCACGGCGGGCATGCCCACGCCGCCCCAGAGCGAGATCGCGACCAGGGTGAGCATCGCCTGGTCGGGGTCCTGCAGGAACCCCATCGCGGGCAGGCCGAGCGCCTTCAGCCCGGCGTTGACGATGCCGAAGTCGGGGTCGAAGACGAAGTTCGACAGGATGCCCGTGGCGGCGGCGGAGACGACGTACGGGACGAAGAAGCACGTACGGTAGAACCCGATGAGCCGGATCTTGAGGTTGAGCGCGAGCGCCAGCGCCAGCCCGAGCACCACCGAGCCGGGCACGAAGAGCACGGTGTAGAGCAGCGTGTGCCCGGCCGACGCGGCCAGCTCGGCGTCGCCGAGCATGTCGCCGTAGTTCGCCAGCCCGACGAAGTCGCCGCCGGTGAGCAGGTCGCCGTCCCGCAGCGAGAGCAGCAGCGCCCACACCGCGGGGAACAGGCTGAGCCCGACGACCACGAGCGTCGCGGGGAACACGAAGCCCCACCCGGTCAGCTGGGGGACCAACCGGCTCCGCCGCGCGGACGGCGCGCTCACCCGCGCCGTCCTGCTCATCGTCGGGGCTGTCATCGCGAGCGCCCCAGCACCGCGTCGGCCTCGGTCGCGGCCTTGGTGAGGGCCTGCTGTGCCGGCGTGCCGCCGACCAGCGACTGGGCGATCGCGTTGCCGACCTTCTCGGAGAACTCCGGGTACGCCGGCAGGGGCGGCCTGGCCTGCTTGGCGTTCTCGAGGTTCGCGGTGAAGACGTCGATGCCGGGGAAGTCCTTGACGAACTTCTGGTACGCCGGCAGCGCGGTCGTGGCCTTGCGCAGCGGCAGGTTGCCCAGGCCGAGCGACCACCGGGCGTCCTGCTCCGGCCGGGTGAGCCAGGTGAGGAACTCGGCGGCGGCCTTGGCCCGGCGCGCGCCGTTGTCGAACACGACCCAGTTGTCCGGCCCGGCGACCGTCTCGTGGTTGCCGTTGTAGCCGGGCAGCACCTGCACGCCGTAGGAGATCTTGTGGTCGATGATGTCGAGCAGCGCGTACGGCGCCGCCGCGATCATCCCGATCTTGCCGCTCTGGAACAGCGGCACGAACTTCTCACCATTTTGATCGAGATATACGGACTTATCCTGCTGGGCCATGGCACTCCACAGGTCGAGCGCCTGCGTCGCCTGCGGCGAATTGAACGCCGACTTCTTGCCGTCCGGCGTCAGGATCGAGCCGCCCTGCTGCCAGATCATCGGCCAGAACCGCCACACGGTGTCCTCGAGACCGGTCACGGGGTACGCGGTGCCGTACACGCCGCCGCCGGTCAGCTTCTTCGCCGTGGCCCGGAAGTCGTCCCAGCTCCAGTCCTTGGACGGGTACGGCAGCCCCGCCGCGTCGAACAGCTTCTTGTTGTAGATGACGGCCAGGTTGTCGACCAGGGCGGGGACGCCGACGACCTTGCCGTTCACCTCCGACACGGCCCGCTCCGCCGGCCAGAAGTCGTCCCATCCGAACCCGGGGGCCTTCACGGTGGCGGCCAGGTCGTACACCTTGGGGTTGCGCGCCAGGTTCGGCATCCACGTGCCGTACATGTACGCGATGTCGGGCGCCTTGCCGCCGGCCAGCACCGCCTGGACCTTCTGCAGCATGTCGTCCACGTTCGTGGACCCGACGGCGGGCGTGATCTTCACGTCCGGGTGGGCCTTGGAGTACTCGGCGGCCAGCTCCTCGATGACCTTGGCCTGCAGCTCCGTCTGGCCGTGCCACCAGGTGATCTCGACCGGGCCCGAGGCGTCGTCGGAGGAGGAGCCGCAGGCCGTCACCAGCGCGGCGACCAAGACAAGCACCGCCATGCTCTTCAGGGCCGTACTCTTCATGACCGGCTCCTGAGGGACTCGGGCATCAGCTCGCCGTGGGCCTCGATCAGCGCGCCGCACAGCTCGTCGATCTGCTCGACGGTCAGGGTGGCGGCGGTGTTCGGGTCGGCCATCATGGCGTGCCTCACGTGCTCGGGCCGCCCCTCGGTGACGGCGCGCACGGTCAGCTCGTTGACGTTGACATAGGCGCGGTTGAGCGCCACGCACTGCGCGGGCAGGTCGCCGACGGCCATCGGGCGGACGCCGAGCGCGTCGGCCACGCACGGCACCTCCACCACGCAGCCGTCCGGCAGGTTTCCGACCAGGCCCCTGTTCTGGACGTTCCCGTAGACGACCCGGCTGGTGCCGGTGGTGACGCTGTGGATGATCTGCGGGGCGTATTCCATGGTCCCCTCCACGGTGATCGGCCGGCCCGCGCGGAGCGCGTCGCGGGTGGCCTCGTACTGGCGTACGTTCTCCTCGCTGATGCCGATGTACGCGCCCACCGGGATCCGCAGGCGCTCGATCTCGCTCTCGTCGTGCAGGTACCAGGGCACGTACTCGGCCGAGTGCTCGCTCGTCTCGGTCGGGTAGTAGCCGAGCCTGCGGTACATGTCCACGCGCACCCGGCGCAGCAGGCCGGGGTCGCGCTCGATGGCCTCGTCCAGGCGCGGGTAGAGGTCCTGGCCGCCGGACTCGAAGCGCAGCATCCACGACTGGTGGTTGACGCCCGCCGCGAGGTACGACACCTCCTCCAGCGGCACCCCGACCAGCTCGGCCAGGTCGTGGGCGGTCCAGTAGATGGAGTGGCAGAGCCCGACCACGTTGCGCACGGGGGTGGCGGCGGCCAGGTACCAGACGTTCATGGCCATCGGGTTGGTGTAGTTGAGCAGCCACGCGTCCGGGCACACCTCGGCCATGGCCCGCCCGATCCGGTCGAGCGCCGGGAAGGTGCGCAGGGCGCGGAAGATGCCGCCCACGCCGATGGTGTCGGCGATCGTCTGGCGCAGCCCGTACCGGGCGGGCACCTCGAAGTCGACGCGGGTCGCGTCGATCATGCCGACCTGGATCATGTTGATCGCGAAGTCGGCGCCTTCGAGGGCCTGGCGCAGGTCGAGGTGCGCGGAGATCTTGACGGGCCGCCCGGCCGCGATGACGCGGGCGGCGGCCTCGGCGGTGTCCAGCCGCTCGGGGTGGATGTCGTGCAGCGCCACCTCGAACTCCCCCAGATCGGGGAAGGCGACCAGGTCCGCCAGCAGCCCTTGAGTGAACTCGACGCTCCCGGCGCCGAGAAAGACGATTTTCATAGCTCCTTCCAGGTGGGCTGGGCGGCGGTGCCGCCGGCGGCCTGGGTCGAAAGGGATCCGCAGGTCACGGCCACGCGCAGGCATTCGCGCAGGCTCATCCCGCGCAGCCGCGCGGCGAGGAGGCCGGCGTTGAAGCTGTCGCCGGCGCCGACGGTGTCCACCGGCTCGACGGGGACGGCGGGGGCCCGGGTCAGCTCGCCCGCCTGCCACGCCAGCGCGCCCTCGCCGCCGTCCTTGACGACCACGGTGGGGCCGAGCCCGCCGATCCGGGCCGCCGCGGCCTCGAGGCATTCGGGACCGGTGCCGAAGAGCCGGGCGGCGACGGCCCGGGCCTCGGCGGCGTTCGGGAGGAACACGTCCACCTCGGCCAGCACCTCCCCGAGCCCTTCCCACTGCCCGGCGGGGTCGTCGTTGGTGTCCAGCGAGGTGGTCGCGCCCGCGCGCCGCTCCTCCGCCAGGAAGCCCGGCAGGCCGGGCGCGAGCCCCGGTTGCAGGAAATATGACGACACGTGGACGTGACGGGCCACGCCGCGCGGCAGGTCCTCCACGGTCAGGTACGGCAGGCAGCCGGGCGAGGTGAGGATGGCCCGGTCCGAACCGTCGGCCAGCACCACGGTCATGGCCGTGGGCCGGGAGTCGATCACGCAGCGGGAGACGTCCACGCCCCGGTCGGCCAGGGCGTCCAGCACGAAGCGCCCGGCCGCGTCGTCGCCCACGCGCCCCGCGAAAGCGGTCCGCAGGCCCAGCCGGGCCGCCCCGCACGCGGTGATCGCGCCGGACCCGCCGAGCACCAGGTCACCGCCGGAGACGAGCTGTTCACGCTGGCCGTACGCCAACCCGCGCGGCGCTCCGGAGAGCACCACGTCGGGGTTGGCGTCACCGACGACCAGCAGGTCGAAGTCACGCGCCACGGCAGGGCACGCGGTAGGCGTCGAGCTCGTACTTCTTCTTCAGCGAGTTGAAGTTCTGAGCGTTGGACTTGGCGCAGAAGGCCGAGGTGGCCAGGTTGTACTCGACGTTGAACACGGCCTTGCCCGCCTTGACGAACTGGTCGTATCCGTAGTCGTCGTTCTGCGCGGTGGTGCACTCGGTGTGCTCCCAGCACTCCTCGTTCACCGCGAAGTCGAAGTACGGCAGCAGCGCCGGGATCTGCTCGATGTCGTTCTTGAGCGCGACCGACAGACCCCTCCTGTGGGCCTCGTTGGCGAACCAGGTGTTGTAGGCGAGCTGGTCTGCGGCCTTGAGCGGGAAGCCGCTGGCGTTGCTGTAGCCGTCGACGTTGTCGGGCTCCACGGCGTCGAACCCGGCGGCCTTGCACATGTCGAGCCGGGCCTTCATGATCTGGCCGAGCTTGCCGGTGTACGTGCGGATGTCGAGCCAGCGCTCACCCGGCCAGTCCTCCAGCGGCTTGCCGAGCACCTCGCGGGGGAACTGGCCCGCGTCCGGACGCCAGTCCTCGAACGTGCCCGCGCTGATGTAGCAGACGACGCCGCGGCCCGGCTTGTCCGCCTTGAGCGACTTGACGATCGCGCCGTCCTTGGCGGCGAAGCCGTCGATGTCGAACATCTGCACATTCGGGTACGGCTTGGCCGGCAGGGACGAGAGCTGCCACTGCCAGGACGTGTTCAGCGCGGGCTTCCAGCAGCCGTTGCAGGCGACGGGGGCGGGCAGCGCCCTGGCCTCGGTGGTCGCGGCGGCTTCGGCGGCGGGGACGATGACCAGGGCAGCCAGGGCGGCCCCAGAGATAAGCACAGAGACAAGCGCAGAGATGAGAGCAGGGAGACGGCGCAACTGGCACTCCTCGCGAACGGAACGGGTGCGGATCAATGGCGCTGCGCGCTGTTCCGCACTCTCCGAGTCGCGTCCTGGCCAGGGACACCGGAGTGGCGTGGCCCATAACCGTAGGACGTCACGCCAGCACGCTCCAGGCGTGCCTCCCTTCTTGCTTGCCGCACAGAATTGCGCATTCTTGCACCTTTGTCCAGAGTTTGACGCACAAAAGCATCATGCTCTGATCCACTCCGCGCATCCGGCGGTCCTGAACGCCTTGTCCGTGGCCAGGATGGTGACGCTGACCGAAGCTGTCGGCATGCCGCTCGCGATCTCGTCCCCCGTGGCGGTCCGCAGCCTGGCCCAGTAGCACATGGGGACCCCCGCGGTCGGGCCCGCCGTGCGGTAGGTGCCCGGCTGGATGTCCGTGCCCACGACGAGCGTCCGCAGGGACACGTTGTTGAACGCGGGAGTGCCGGTCCCCCCGCTCGGCGGGCCGGTCTGACCGGGAGCCGTCTGACCCGGCGCCGTCTGACCGGGCCCGGGCGGGGTGGCGCCCGGCGGAGTGACCGGTGGCTGCGTCCCCTGCGGCGGCGTGGGCTGCGTGGGCTGCGTGGGCTGCGTGGGCTGCGTGGGCTGGACCGGCGACGACGGGCCGGTGCCGGTGGCCTCGGGCTCCGGCGGCTGCGTGCCCTCGACCGTGACCGTGACCCGGGGAGCGGGCTCCTCGGACGACTCGGACGCGCCGAACCCCACGAAGACCCCCAGCAGGAACCCGAGCAGAGCGGCGAGTCCGGCCACGAGCACGATGATCGTCGGACTGCTTGTCGCCCGCGGATACTCAGGCGGATATTCAGGAGGTCCGTACATCACGGACCAAGGGTGCCATCCCTATCAACGGTGGAGATAGTCGACGAGCGACGCCTTCTCCGTCTCCAGCTCCTCGATCGCGCTCTTGACCACGTCGCCGATGCTCACGATGCCCACGAGCCGGCCGTTCTCGACCACCGGCATGTGCCGGAACCGCTGCGTGGTCATGATCTGCCGCAGCGAGTCGACGTTCTCGCCGGGCCCCACCGTGCGCACCTGAGTGGTCATGATCGCGGATACCGGGCCGTCGAGGATCGCCGGGCCGCGGTCGTGCAGGCGGCGCACGACGTCGCGTTCGGACGCGATGCCCTCGATGGTGAGGCCGTCGGTGGAGACCACCGCGGCACCGATGTTGCGCTCGGCGAGCGTGGCCAGCAGCTCGCGCACTGTCGCCCTGGGCGACACGGTCGCCACATCACTTCCCTTGGCGCGAAGAATCGTCCCGATGAGCATGTTGCACCACCTCTTGCACCTCAGTCTTCCAGGCCTTGCGTACAGGCAAACAACCCCAGGGGATGCCGTCAAGGGGAGCCGGGTTGTAACGGGGCGGTCACTTTTCGTGCCTGGCTGACAACATGTGACCTGCGTCTCATACCTTTCGCGCAAATTCCCACGAAAGCATCGACTACTAGATAACCCGTCAGTAGGGTTGCCACTCATCTCATCCGTAGGCGGCGGAGGTGGTCATGGCGGTAACCCGAGGTCGCCGATGACCCTGTCCGGGTACATCGGACGCCGGGCCGGCTCGACGCTCGGCCAGATCGGTGAGCTGTTCGTCATCGTCCTGGAAGGGCTGCGCAGAACCTGGGACATCAGGCGCTGGTGGTGGGAGTTCGTCGAGCAGTGCTGGTTCCTGGCCCGGGTCACCAGCGTCCCGGTCCTGCTGGTCGCCCTGCCGCTGGGCGCCACCGTGGCGCTCCAGGTGGGCGAGCTGGCCAGGCAGCTCGGCGCCAGCTCCGCGACCGGCAGCGCGGTCTTCGTCGGGCTCATCCGCGAGGTGGCGCCGCTGGCCAGCGCGCTGCTGATCGCCGGGGCCGGCGGCAGCGCGATGACCTCCGACATCGGCGCGCGCCACATCCGCGACGAGCTGAGCGCGATGGAGGTCATGTCGGTCAACCCGATCCACCGCCTGGTCACGCCGCGCATGTGGGCGGCCAGCACGGTCGCGGTCTGCCTGTGCCCGCTGGTCATCCTGGCCGGCGCGAGCGGCGGCTACTTCTTCAACGTCGTCGTGCAGGGCGTCACCCCCGGCGCGTACTTCGACGGCGCGTTCTCCCTGGTCGTCGCCTCCGACCTGTACGTGACGCTGTTCAAGGCGTGGATCTTCGGGTTCATCGCGGCGGCGGTCGCCTGCTACAAGGGCATGACGTGCGCCTCCAGCCCCGTCGGCGTGGGGCGGGCGGTCAACCAGGCGACCGTGGTGACGTTCATGCTGGTGTTCGCGTTCAACTACGTGATCTCGGCCGTCTACTTCCTGGCCTACCCGCCGAGGTCGCTGTGATGATGGTGACGCGCACGGCCGGCCTGCGGCTCGCGCTGCGGGGACGGGACGTCGCCGAGCGGTTCGCGACGCTGGCCGACTGGCCGCTGTTCGTGTGGAAGGTGCTGTTCTACTCCGTACGCGACGTCGTCCTGCGGCTCAAGTTCTTCAAGGTCGTCATCAGGCAGGTCAGCGACGTCGTGGTGGGCGTCGGGGCGACCGTCATCGGCGGCGGCATGATCTTCGTGGTGTTCACGATGGCGTTCGTCGTGGGCGCGACCGTGGGCCTGCAGGGCTACCAGGGGCTGCAGGCGATCGGCGCGGAGTCGTTCATGGGCCTGGTGGGCAGCTTCGCGAACGTCCGCGAGATCACCCCGATCATCGCCGCGACGGCGCTGGCGGCGCAGGTGGGCTCGTCGTTCACGGCGGAGCTGGGCGCGATGCGGATCTCGGAGGAGATCGACGCGCTGGAGGTCATGGGCATCAACGCCTTCACGTACCTGATCTGCACCAGGGTCGTGGCGGCGCTGCTGGCGCTGGTGCCGATCTACCTGATCGCGCTCTTCGCCAGCTTCTTCGCCACCCGGCTGATGTGCACGGTGCTGTTCGGCCTGGCACCGGGGGTCTACGACTACTACTTCTATCTGTATCTGCCGGTCCGGGACATCGCGTTCAGCGTGACCAAGGTCGGCGTGTTCGCCTTCGCGGTCATCGTGATCCACTGCTACCACGGCTTCCACGCCACCGGCGGCCCGGTGGGCGTGGGCGTGGCGGCGGGCCGCGCCATCCGCCAGTCGATCGTCACGATCGTGCTGCTCAACCTGCTGCTGTCGTACCTGTTCTGGGGCAGCGGCGGCAACATACCGCTGACGGGGTGAGCCGGTGGGCCGATTCCAACTCTCCCTCGCCGCCCGGGTGGGCATCGCGTTCGCCGTGCTCGTCGTGCTCGCCGCGGCCACCCTGTACGTCGTCCGCACCGCCACCGAGCTGAGCGGGACCAGGATCGACGCCGTGTTCGCCAGGGCCGGGCAGGGCATGGACGCCGGCTCCCCCGTCAAGATCCGCGGCATCACGGTCGGCAAGGTGACGAGCGTGTCGCTGGACGCCAAGGGCCGGGCCGTGGTGACCATGCACCTCGACCCCGGCGTCAAGGTGCCGGGCTCCACGGTCGCCTCCGTCGAGCCGGCCTCGGTGTTCGGCCCCAAGTTCCTCGACCTCAAGCCCGGCTCCGGCGAGACCACCGGCCCCTACCTGGCCAGCGGCGCCGTCATCACCGACACCGAGGGCCCCCTCGACCTGTCCGACACGCTCGGCGCCGCCTACCGCGGCCTGGACGCCGTCGATCCCCGCGAGGTCACCGTCATCGTGCACACCCTGGCCCAGGGCCTGGACGGCGAGGGCGAGAACCTGCGCGAGCTGATCGGCGACGCCGGCACGCTCGTCGGCGTCGCGCACCGGCAGCGCGGCCGGGCCCGCCAGTTCCTGCACGACGCCGCCCTGCTGGGCACGGCCCTGCAGGACAAGGGCGACGACCTGGTCTCGATCTCCTCCGACGTCAACGTCATCACCCCAGACCTGCTCGCGCGGGCCGACAAGGTGCGCGCCCTGCTGGACGAGGTCACCTCCGTCTCCGGACTGGCGGCGCACGGGCTGGCCAAGCACCGCCAGGACCTGCGGGCCGGCGTGCACTCCACCGAGCGGGTGGCCGCGCTCATCTACGCCCAGCTCGGCCTGGCCGGCGACGGCGTACGCGGCCTGAACAGGCTGGTCGACCTGCTCAACGAGCTGATCGAGGCGCCCGGGCCGGGCAACACCCGCCAGCTCCAGGTCGAGGCGTTCGTGGCGACCGACGTCTGCGAGCTGATCGTCGGCATCTGCGGCCCGACCGACGGGAGGCGCTGACATGCGCCGGGCCTGGACCTTCGCGCGGTTCGCGGTCTTCGTCGGCGTGTGCGTGGCGCTGATCGCGGTGATCGGCGTGCAGATCGCCCGGGTGAGCACGGGCGCCGGCTACCCGCTGGTCGCCGTGTTCGACGACGTGTCAGGACTGAACGAGGGCGACCAGGTGAAGATCGCCGGAGCGCCCGTGGGCCAGGTGGACACGATCAAGGTGGTGGACGGGCGGGCCGAGGTGACCATGGAGGTGCAGCAGGGGATCACCGTGCCCGCCGACACCGAGGCCGCCATCCGCTGGCGCAACGCCGTCGGCCAGCGCGTGGTCTACCTGATGCCCGGCACCGCGCCCGGAAAGCTGACCCCCGGAGCGCGCATCACCCGTACCTCCTCCGTCGTGGACATCGGCCAGCTGGTCAGCGACCTCGGCCCGCTCACCCGCAGCCTGGACCCCGACCAGATCAACCAGCTCCTCACCGCCGCCGCCAGGTCGCTCAAGGGCAACGAGCGGAACATCCCGAGGCTGCTCGACAACGTCAACGCCATCACCACGACGGTCACCGAGCGCAAGAAGACCATCGAGCAGTTACTGAAGGACTACGCCACCGTCACCGGCGTGGTCGCCCGGCGCGACAAGCAGATCGAGCAGCTCGTCGACAACCTCGTCACGCTGTCGGAGGCGTTCGCCGACAACCGCGAGCTGATCGACGAGTCGCTGGTGGAGCTGTCGACGACCGTGCACACCTCCAACGAGGTGCTCGGCAAGAACGCCGACGAGCTCGGCCGGCTGGTCGACAACCTGTCCGGGCTGACCGGCGGCATCAGGCGGCACGTGAACGAGATCGACAGGACGGTCAGCACGTTCCAGCCGCTGTTCGCCCGCGCGTACCAGACCGTGGACCGCGGCCGTTACTTCGTCACCGCGGTCCCGTGCGTGGCGCTGAGCGCCGCGCCCTGCCCGTACGGGATGCAGGCGCCGCCGCCGCTGCGCAACACCCGGGTCCAGAGCACGAAGGACCTGCAGAAGCTCCTGGTGGGCGAGTGATGGCGCTCAAGTCCTTCCGCGACCGCAACCGGATCGTCGTCGGCCTCGTGTCGCTGGCCACGCTCGCCGCGATCCTCGTCGGCACGTTCCTGGTCGGCAACCTGGGGCTGCTGGAGGGCGGCTACTCCATGTCGGGGGTGTTCGTGGACTCCGGCGGGCTGCGCACCGGCAACGACGTCAGGGTCGCCGGAGTGCGCGTCGGCAAGGTCACCGAGGTCCGCGCCGACTACGCGCAGGGCGACGTGGTGGTCACCTGGAAGGTGGACGACGGCGTGCGGCTCGGCCGCGGCACCCGGGCCGACATCGCCCTGTCGAACCTGCTCGGCGGCCGGTACGTCAAGCTCACCGGCCCCGTCACGGCCCCGTTCATGGACCAGCTCCCCGAGGGGCAGCGGCGCATCCCCGTGACGCGGACCGGCGTGCCCACCCTGATCAACGACGCCATCAAGGACGCCACCCGGCTGGTCCAGCGCCTGGACACCGACGCCGTGGACGACCTGCTCACCGAGCTGGACAAGGTCGACCTCGGCAAGCGCGGCCGCATCACCCGGCTGCTGCGCAACATCGGCGACCTGTCGGACACGATCAGCAAGAGCGAGCCGCAGCTCCAGCGGCTCATCGACAACGGCACCCGGATCATGAACGTCCTGGAGAAGAAGGACAGGCAGCTCGCGCGGCTCATCGACGCGATCGGCGTCATGCTGGCCGAGCTGCGCCGGCGGCGCGCGGAGCTGCGCACGCTGCTGGGCGACGGCAGCGACCTGGTGCGCAGCACGACCAAGCTGATCAACGAGCACGAGAAGACCCTCGTCCAGGTGCTGGACGACAACGCGGCCATCACGACACGGCTCAGCGGCAGCAACAAGCAGTTCAATTCGCTCCTGGCATGGGCGGGCCCGACGTTCTCCGGCCTGTCCACGATGGGCGGCCAAGGCCCGTGGCTCGAGGCCATAGCCACGGGCCTCGGCCCCATCAACCCGGAGGTGCTCGCCGCCATCTCCAAGGACAGGAAGAGCGCCAAATGAGACGGCCCGTGAGACGACTCGTGGCGGTCCTGCTGGCCGTGGCCGGGCTGTTCCTGACGTCGGGGTGCACCGTGCTGGGGCCGGAGCCGTACCGGCTGGTGGCGATCTTCCGCAAGGCGCCCTCCCTGTACGAGCAGGCGCGGGTCAAGGTGATGGGGCTGGACGCCGGATATGTCGAGAAGATCCGGATCGATGGGGACAAGGTGAGAGTCGACCTGCTGGTGGACCGGCAGGTGCCGCTCCCGGCCAAGGTGAAGGCCGTGGTCGCGCCGCAGAACACGCTCGGCGAGCGGAACGTCGTCCTCTACCCCCCGTGGAAGCCCGGCGACCAGAAGGTCGCGCCGGGGACGGTCATCCCCCTGGAGCGCACCGACCTGCCGGTGGAGATCGACGACGCGCTCGACGCGTTCACCAAGCTCACCGACGCGCTCGACGACAAGAAGCTGGGCTCCGTGGCGAGCGACCTGGCCGACGGGGTCAGGGGGCGCGGCAAGACCATCAACAACGCCATCGACGACACCTCCCGGCTCACCGGCACCCTGGCCAAGCAGGACCAGCAGCTCGTCGACCTGGCCAAGGGGCTGAACCGGCTGGCCACCGGCCTCAACCGGCGCGAGAGCCAGGTGACGGGCGCGATCGACGCGTTCGCCGAGGCCAGTTCGATCCTGGCGGAGGAGCGGCGGCGGCTGCGCGACTTCATCACCGGCATCTCGGACTTCGTACGGCGCGGCGACGTGATCATCGAGCAGTACTCCGAGCGGCTCCCCCAGGCCGCCGGGACGCTGGCCGAGCTGGTGCTGACCATGCGGGCCAACAGCGCGTCCGTGGCGCAGGCGATCAAGGGCGCGGCCGACTTCGCCGACGTGGTGATCGACTCGTGGGACAGGAAGCAGCACGTGCTGAAGATCCGCGTCGTGCTCAACGCGATGACCAAGGCGTGGCTGACGCCGCTGTTCCAATCGCTGAACCTGGGGCGGGTGCCGTGCCTGCCCGCCGGGCTGAGCAACTGCCCCTACGAGCAGCAGGGGAGGCGGCGATGAGAGCCCGCCTGCTGGCCGCGATCCTCGCGCTCGCCGTGACGGCGTCGTGCTCGCTCCAGACGCTCGGCGCGACCACCGGCGACCTGACCCTGCACGCGGTCTTCGACGACGTGCAGAGCCTGGTGGCCGGGCACAGCGTGCAGATCTCCGACGTACGGGTGGGCACGGTCACCGACATCCGGCTGGAGGGCTACCGGGCCAAGGTGACGATGTCGATCGTGTCCAGGTACCGGGTGCCCGAGGGCAGCACGGCCACCGTGGCCAAGACGTCGGTGCTGGGCGAGAACTACGTCCTGCTCACGCCGCCCGCGGGCAAGGACCTGGCCACGGGGCCGTACCTGAGCAACGGCGCCACCATCGCCGACACGTCGGTCGAACCGGACATCGAGCAGGTCACCGCGAAGGCCGGGCCGCTCATCGAGGCGCTCGGCGCGCAGGACGTGAACGCCATCCTCGACGCGGCCTCCACCGCCTTCGCCGGGAAGGGTGACGACGTCAACAAGCTGATCAAGCAGACGGCCGAGGTCACCGACGCCTACGCCGCGGCCCGCCGGGACCTGGGCACCAGCATCGACGCCCTGGCCAAGCTGGGCGACGACCTCGCCAAGGGCAGCGGCGAGCTGGACCGGCTGCCGGGCACGCTGGCCGCGGCCACCGCGCGG
>NZ_JBSFTC010000014.1:30620-85484 GCF_053590415.1 Nonomuraea sp. NPDC003201 | reverse complement strand
GCCGCGCTGCGCGTGCGGCCTGGGGGCCGTTCTCGCGCGGCGCGCCGCGCGGGGCATCGCCGTAGCACCACCCCGCCGTACCCACCTAACTCTCCGACTCAGCGCCGCACCGCCGCGCAAGACCGGCCATGTCGGGTACCCCGTGTTACTGGATGGCGCTAGGGTGACGCCGTGATCAATAAGCCACCCGGATTACCGTTCGTGGTCGTCTTCTCAGCCGCGGCAGCCGTCCTCTTGATATGGGCCAGCCACCCCTCCTGGTTGGGGCTCGAGACGTTCATATACGGGATCCCCGTTGGCTTTCTCCTATTCGTATACTGGGCGATCCGAACCACCTGGGCCGATTACAAGGGAACCGCGCCGGACGGCACGCTCAATCGCTCGCTCATGCCGTGGTACATCGCCGGCGTCGTCTTGCTCGCTCTCATTACCGAGGCGCCGTCTTGGGTTCGCTTCACGATCTCCGAACCGAGCATAGAAGCCTTCGTCAAAGCCGTGAACGAAAACCCCAGCCATAAAGAACCGTGTCAATGGGTCGGCCTGTACTACGTGTGCGACGGAACGCGACACCAGGATGCCGACACAGGAGAAGAGATCCCCGGCAGTGTGGAATTCGCCGTCCGAGACCTGTTCCTGCACGATGACAAGGGCTTCCTCTGGCTGACCTCCGGCGAACCCAGCGAGGGTGTCGACGGCGGCAACCGCTACAGCTACCTGAAGGGCCATTGGTACAGCTACAGATGGGAGCCGGACTGGTAAGCAGTTAACCTCGCCGACAAGCCCGGCCTAGCAGCTCAGCACCTCTGCCGGATGGAGATTCCGCCTAGTCCCGTGGCTCGCAGATCAAGGGATGTTCTTCAGACGTCGCGCTGAAGGCCCAGCTACCGAACCGAGCTCCAGAGGCCCAACCCACCAGCCACTCCGTCATGGTCTCCTGGACTGGCAAATCCTCGTCGTGATGACGAGCGACGATCATAATTGGCCATTCCTCAGGCTTACCCACTGTCATCCAGCCCATGGCGTCACCATCGATGGTGCTGCCCCATTGGAAGAAGCCGCCTGGTTCCGGCCACATCGCGAGCCGGAAGTCTTCGGGCGAGTCCTCCCGGAGATCTCGGTAGTAGTCCATCCACTCCGGAATATGAGAGAACTGCTCATCAGTGAGTGTCCGAAAGTCGAAAACGCCGAGCCATCGGGCGAACTCGCAGTCTCCGTATCGCTCGATGAAGGCGAGGTAGTCGGGCGGAAGGCGAAGATCGAGAGCTCGGAAGACCTCATCCCAGCTACGGATGCCAAAGACGGGTGAGGCAGGCGGGGGAACAAGGGAACTGAGGCGATCGAGCGCTGCTGGGTCATAAGCCACGGCACCGACTGTAACGACATGCACTGCTCAAAACCATGCCTCCGGCGGGGGCGCTCCGGCTCCGGGATGATCTCCGCGCGGCGTGGCAGGCCTGTGAGTGGCGGAGGCGGAAGCCGGATCATCCCGCCCGCCATCGACCCGGGACAAGCCGAGCAGACCAGGCAGGGCAGGTGCGCGCAGTGCGGCGACAAGACCGTAGGTCACGGGCTGGTTGCCCTGCCATTGGCGACGGCTAATAGGGGTGGTTCTGGCACGACTCCCCAGTAAAAGGTGGAATCTGCCAACAGTTGCTGGGTCAGTGTTATCCCGGTGAGGCGCTCGGAGAGCAGGAAGGCCGGCCCTTCGTAGAGATAGGGTAACCCGGGATAGAGCCTGTCGATCTCCGCCATGGTGTCTACGAGTTCATCCGGCGTCTCCATCATGTATCCCTCTTGCGCCCAGAAGCCGAATCTGATCTTGCCGTCCTCGAACCAGTAGAAGTAGTCCAAGCCCTTGATACTGAGCGCGAACTGGGAGACAAGACGGGTGCCCTTGGACAGAGCAGGGAGCACGTCTTCTTCGCGGGTGCCAAGCGAGCCAGATTCGACGATGAACGACCATTCGCCGATGGAGGCGATGCCGATCGGGTCGCCGGGGAATGGGAACTTGTCGGGGTTACCGGGGAATGGGCCGGGCGTGAAGTCCTCCCATCGGCCGCCGAGGCGAGTGATTACCTGCTCGGGCGCGTCGCGGACGTAGATGAAGCTGTAGCCATACTCGGTGTACTCTCCGCAGAGCCAGGAGACGTCAAGGGGATGCGTAGTCATGGCGCCATGCTGCCAGCCACCACCGACAGTCGCAGACGCCCAGTAGTTCAAGGCTGCAGTTGCCCGGTTGGGACCCCCAGGCATTCGCCGGGCACCGCCTGCGCAGGCCGCCATTGCAGGAGCTTCTGATGATCGTCGTGCCATTGACCCCGGTGACGAGGGGTCAACCACGGTCACTCAGGACCGGCTCGCTGCCCAGCCCAGCGCGCCAGTGGACTGTGATCGATGCAGTTCCCAAGCTGACGCCTCGTCACGTACCTACCTCTTCCAGACTTCCGTCAGCTTATGTAGCCGACCGTCCGGAATCTGCGAGGCACCTCACTCCGGACAACGCCTATCTCGACCATCCTGAGTGGATCAACGTCCTGAACTCGGCTGGCGCCGCCCACCCGGCCTTGTCCTCCGACAAGCACGGCTTGTGACGAAACTCCGCGCAACGCCCTTGCACATAGGAGCGTCGGGCGCGTGGGGTGCGCGCGTCGCGCGAACAAGACCAGGTCGCGGGAGAACGGTGGCGCCTCGTGGCGCACCTCCACCTTGTTCCATTTCGAGGCGCCAGGCGGTTCATCACGTACGTCCTCGGCGGACGGGGGTGAGGTGCGAAAACCGCCGCTATTCGTTCTTCCTCCGCAAAGCCTGGCCTGAAAGCTTCACCAAAGCCGGAAGTGTTACGGCTGGTCGCCATTGGAGAGCTACGCTCCCCCTTTGCCGGGCTCCTATACGAAGGCCGGTGGACCGCGCTAGTAGCGATCAGCGAACGGAGGCATCGTGGCGCAGCCGCCCTACCACGCCGGGCCCGGTGCGTGGCAGCCGCAGGGCCAACCGCGCCATGCCAGAAGCGGGCCGCAGGGCATATACGGGAATGCGCGGCAGCCGCAACCGCCCTACCCGTTTGGTCCGCCGTACGCACCTGGAGGGCCACCGCCCCCGCGGCGACGCAGGAATTCGGGGTGTACGGCGGCGTTGTTGGGCGTCTCAGGGCTGCTGATAGCCGCCTTGGTGATCGCCGTCGGCTTCGTGGCGGTGTCCAAGCTGCGAGGCGATGTCCGTCCGATCGCGCGGGGAGACCGCACCACGTCGCCGACACCCGGGCGGGACATCGCCGAGGGCGGCGCCAAGCTGAAGACGGTCGAGCGTGACGGCTACGACGAGCTGAAAGGGGAGGAGGCAGAGGGGATCGCCGATCCCGGGCCGCTGGTGGCGAAACCCGGCCGCTCGCCGCGCCGGTACGCCGGCTCACCGGTCATCTCGGCCTGCACTCTGCTGACGTTCGCCGATCTGAACAAGCTCGGGCTGCTTCTGCACCCCAATCCTCTGATCGGATCGTACCGGCGCTCCTACTTCGACGGGCAGGGCAATGGTCCGATCGAGAAGGGCGGGCTGTTCGTCCCGACTGACGCGCCGAACAGCTGCAAGTACGTGCTGTGGCCGAAGTCCCCGGTGGAGATCGCGGTGTTTCAGGAGGGCTACACCAGTTCCCGCGCCATGGACTACTCCTTCGATCGCTACAGCACGAGGCCGGCGATCGGCGACGTGACGGTGCGGGAGCGCAAGCGCAGCTCAAGCCGAGTGAACGAGACCATCGACTACCTGCACTACGTTCTACGGCTGAAGAACACGGTCGTGCAAGTGGAGTTGTCGTTACAGCGCGGACCCCAGCAGGAGAAGCTCAGGCGGGCGCTGCTGAAGACGATCGCCGGCAACCTGGTGGAGCGCTCGGCGGATCCGGCGGGCATCCCTTCGATCGCCTATGACAGCCCTCTGATCACCGCGAAGCCGGCGCCCGCGTGCGCCGTCATCGAGGCCAAGGACTTCCAGACGCTGTTCCACCGGCCGGCCGCGCCGTTCGTCGGGGAGGAGTTCGGCAGCGCGGCCGGCAGGACGAACTTCAGCATCGGCACGGGCATCCCCGACCAGAACGAGTACGCCTACGTCTACACACGGTGCGAGCGGAGCACGGGGGACAACTACCTCACCGACCGATACAAACTGCAGGTAGAGGTCATCAGCTACATGGCCGATGCCGCGCCCGCGCACTCTATCGACTTCACCAGGCCGCTCGACGGCGGCCAGCCGCTGACCCGTCCTGCGGGCGAGGAGTCGTACTGCGTGACCCGGCCCTATGCCCGATCGGCCGGCGCGCTGGTGTTCCGGAAGGGGCGATTTCTGGTGACACTGTGGATGACTCAGCCCGATGATGTTCAGCGCATTGATCCGCGCGAGCGCTGCGGGCGCATCGCCTCCGTGGCTCAGCGGGTGGCCGGGAGACTGTAAGGCCCCTGCCCTGGAAGGTACGCCGACCGCATGCGGCGGCTCGTCGCAACCGCCGAGGCGGACGTTTCCGAGTTCGACGGCTGACTCGCCTGTTGCTGAACGGCGAACGCCAAGCCTGCCAGCCGTACGGGCGCGCTCGATCCGACGTGCGACTTTACGCACGCAGTAGGCCGAGCGGCGGCATGAGCGTGTGCGTCAGCCGTGCCCCAGCATGGTGAGATGGCGGTTGTGGCGATCAGCGAAGTCGACGGCTGGCCGGTGGGTGAGCGGACGGTCGCGTCGGTGGCGCGCGAGTTCTGATCGTGGGCCCTTGGCCGTGCCCGTTTGCGTGTCCGTCAGGTTGGTGCAAAGCGGGGACTCACGGCCACTCGGCTGGCATCTGCCCAGGTCAGCAATTCTCCTGCGCAGAGGCCATGGTCTTGAAAGAGTTCCCAAGCTGACAGCGCGGGTTCGATTCCCGTCACCCGCTCCACTGGCAAGGCCTTCGCCAGGGGGCCGCTTCGCGCCGATCAAGCTCAGACCGTGTCTATTGTGGCTTCGACTTGGCCGGGTCTGGGACGACGCCCCACCTGAACGTGGAGCCCTTCAGCAGTCGCTCCGTCGTCCTGATTCCGGTCAGGTGCTCGACGAGCAGGAAAGCCGGCCCTTTGTAGAGATAGGAAAACCGCGGGTAGAGCCGGTCGATGTCCGCCATCGTGTCCACGAGTTCGTCCGGGGTCTTTATCAGATATCCCTCATCGTCTCCCCGGCAGAATCTGATCTCGCCGTCCTCGCACCAGTGGAAGTAGTCGATGCACTTGATGGCGAGTGCGGATTGGGAAACGAGGCGGATGCCCCTGGAGAGCTCAGTGATCACGCCTTCGCAGGTGCCGAGCCAGTCAGGGTCCAAGACGAACGTCCAATCGCCGATGGAGGTGACGCCGAGAGGCTCCCATGGGCCTGGGAAGTCATCCGGGTCGTCGGGGAAGGCGCCAGGCGTGAAGTCCTCCCATCGACCGCCGAGGCGCGCGACCACCTGTTCAGGCGTGGCACGCACGTAGATGAAACTGTAGGACTCCCAGGAGTATTCGCCGCAGAGCCAAGAGACATCGATGGGCCGCAAAGACATGTCGCCATGCTGCCGGCCGGCACCGACAGGCACAGAACCCGTCGGCAGGGGATGACAGGGCTGCGCGATGCGCAGCTCGCCGACGGCCGGAGCAGTGCTGCTACCTTCGCGCGAAGGGTTGACCCTTCCCGCAGCATGCACGGAATGGATCTTGAGGCTTCGTCCCAGGTCGGGACCCATGATTTGGAAGAGTGGTTCGTGCGGGGATGCAGTGACTCGGCGTGGAGTCCGCTGGCCCGAAGGTGTGCGAGCTGCCGACCGTGCCGGGTGATCTAAACTGAGTGCTCCCTCCTACGACCACCTGGCGGTCTCTTGCTTCCGTCACCGACGATTCCCCCTCGTTGGGGAGCGCCCCTGCTGACTCTGGCGGCTCTGGCGGCCCCCGCCTCGCGCACCATCTCGCGCTATCTCCCCGAAGGGACGATCTACAGAACGGCGTTCATCCGCTGTCCCTTTGCTCTGTCCGTAGACGCTCCCGTATACGCTGGGCCACCTGGCTACGAGGATGTCGGCTGGCTGATGGAGATCAACTGGCACGCCGCGGCCGCCGAGTCGTACGGCTGGCCCACCCTGATGATGGCGCTGGGACTAAGCGTAACTCTCGCCCTTCGGAGCAGGTGGGGAACGCTCGCCGGATGGCTGACGGCGACCCTGTTCGTGGTGGTCGCCATTGTGTTCACCATCCCCTACGCCTTCGAGATTGTCTCGGATAGCTGCGTATACACATTCCGTTTCGTCGGATGGGACGTTGTGGAGCGCGGGCCGTTCCTGCATTACTTGGCCGGCGCAGTGCTGGTCCTGTTCTTGACGCAGGTTCGGCGCGAGGGTGTGCACCTTAACGCCCTGTTGGGGAGGGAGCGTGACCGTAGCCCTGGCCTCCAGGACTTCCGATGAACGGCATGGCGACTGGCTCTGAACGGTCCTGGACGTCGATCAGGGACCCACGGACCAGAAGGGCGCGTGCCCGTTCGGACAGCGATCAGCGGGGAGTCACGGGATTCGGTGGCACTCGACTCACGTACGCCCAGGTCGGTGTTTCCGGCTCAGAACGCATGATCTTGAAGACTTTCCAAGCTGACAGCGCGGGTTCGACTCCCGTCACCGCGTGCTCGTTCGTTCCCGATCAGGTGCTTGTCGATCGCTTGCGTGATCACCTGGATCCGCCCCGCGCACCGCATGCTGATAGATCATCGCGGCGCGCACGTTGTCATGGCCCATCCGAACCATCAGGTCCTTGAGGCCCCGCACCGGACTCCGCCGCGATCGTGTTCCCCGTGTGGTGAAGGTCGTGCAGATGGAGCCCCCGGCACCCCGATGGCACGTACGGCATGCGTCCAACCGCTCACTTGTTGAACCACTCCGCCGCATCGGGCCGCCCTTGACCCTCGCGAAGACGAGCGCGTCATCCTCCGGCTTGACGTAAATCCTCATGTACTCGCGCAACTCCGGCAGGATGGACCTCCGGGATACCGATCCCCGGCGCCTCGGCAAGAACCAGACGTTGGTCCTGGAGTTCGCCGGGAACGAGGGATGACGCCCAGAGGAGCGGAACGTCCTGCTGGCGGCTTACGGGATACCTGATCGGGCCGCGCGTCGCCATCGACGACACGGCGTGGCACACCGGCCGGAGCTGAACCTGCGCAGGGCCGCACCCTCCACCTGTGACAATGTCCTGCCATGGCGGAACGCCCCGGCGTTCGGTGCGCTCCACGGCCTCACTGATGACGCCACCTTCGGGCTATTCCACCAGCGCGCCGAATACGTAGGTTCCGGGAGCGTCCGGGTCGTCGCCGGCCCAGAACTCTGTCCAGTGGGTGCGGAACTCGTCGCGGGTAAGGTGGCCGTCACCGTCCAGGTCGAGGCGCGGGAAGATCTCATCGGTCGCTGAGGGCGCCCCGTTCCACGTCTCGATGAGCGCGCCGTATTCCGAACAGGAGATGAGGCCGTCGCCGTTGAGGTCGATGGCCTCGAACATCGCGTCGGCAGTGCCGGAGACCGCGTCGGTCATGTCACCGAGTCTTTCCACGACGAGAAGCACCTGGTCGAGGGAGACGGCGTCGTCGCCACCGGGGCCGGAGGCGGCTCGGAGCACCGGCCACCAACCGGTCATGATGGAGGCCAGTCGCTCTGGGTCGACGGACCCCCCGACGGCCGTCCAGCGGTGGGCGAGCGCCTGGAAGTCGGCCTGGGTCAGTCGGCCGTCGCCGTCCACATCCATCGCCCGGAAGACTCTGCCGACCTTTCTGCGCTGGAACTCACTGGCCACATCCGCCTCCGCTCTTCGGGAGACTCAATGTTTTCGAGCGATCACTAATGGTAACCATAGTCATTTGAGTGACGGATATGTTACTTAACGTGGAGACCGTGGTTCGTGATGTCGGAAATCGTCATCCGAAGGACGGGATCAACGAGGACCAGAGAATCACCCCGGCCGCCCCGAGGGCACGTGCGGCCGATCACGCCACAGCCACATTGCGACCGATTGTGGTATGAGACCGCAGCAAACCCCTTCGCGGCACTCCGGTGTTTGATGTCGTGAAAATCACCTGGGTCGACCCCAGCATCACGGAACGCTGCAACGGGAGAGCAGCGGCTCGCTCTGTCCGGGCAGGTCACGCGTTGGTCGGTCGGGCCATTAAGAGGAGTGACGAGAGGTCAACCACGGTCACTCAGGACCGATCTTCCGTCCAGCTCAGCGCCCCAGTGGGCCGTGATCAATGCAGTTCCCAAGCTGACAGCGCGGGTTCGATTCCCGTCACCCGCTCTCATCGTGAAGGCCCAGGTGAGGACATGAATCCCGACCCGGGCCTTGATTGTTTCCGGACGCCAGGTCATCAGCTCTTGATCACCCTGTGGGGACCAGTGCGCCCGCCGTACCCTTGTCGCCATCATCTCGCGCTTCGAGCTGCCGATCGATGGCGTTGATGATCACCTCATCGGACGTTGTCGTGCCCCATGCGTGCCGCTGATCTGTAGCTGTCTGGCAGCGTCGCGTGTGGCTCTGTCCGTGACGGGGGCGTCTCGGCGTTCGCTGCCCCCCGCCGGCACCGGGTGGCGTAGGCCCATGCTGAGATCGTAAGGACCGAAGATCATTGCTTTGGTTACGGAACCGATCCAGGGCACGGTAGAACTGATGCGTGCATGTCGGGGCCATCGCTGAGGTTGGGGATGCCGCCGGCAGGCTTGTCTCAGTGGACCCGGCTGGGCGGTACGTCGCTCTCGCGCAGCGGGAGGTCGTCACTGTGCATGATGCCCATGATGGGCTCACCTCGGTGGTGTCCTGTGGGTTGACTGGGCGATACCAAGAGCTGGCTGTCCACCCCGCCGGTGAGAGTATTGCGATTCTGCGTCACGACCTGACGGTTGAACTGTGGCGTTCCCGCGGTGAGGCGCACAAGTTCCCAGGCGGTAGCCCAGAGCGGGACGGTCGAACTGACATGACGACCCGCAGCCGAACCAGGTCCACACCTCCGGAGTGGCGCCAGGCTGGCTGGCTGCAGTTCACCGCCGACGGCTCGCACCTCCTCTTCGGGGAAGCGCGGCCGGACGGCACTGCCCGGCTGAACCTGCTCGACGCGAGGACACTGACCCGCATCAGCACCTTGCCGCTGGGAGACATGGCCGGTGGGGCGCCGCTGGAAAGCTGGGGCGAAGGGGTCGAGGTCGCCTGCGCGCAAGCGCCGTCGACCGCCGTCGCGTTCGCGGCATGCTCTGGCGATGACACCGTGGTCCTGGCCGTCGCCGAGGTGGTGGAGGACCGACTACAGCTGTATGGCGCCGACCCCTGTCCGCCATCGTTGGCTGCCGCCATTCCTGGTGAACGGGTGACGGGGATCGCGTTCTCGGCAGCCGGCGAGCTGATAGTGCTCGACTCTGACGAGAACGTGTCGGCAGTTCGCTGGCGGGACCCCACCTCGAGCAGGCGAGACCTCGCCAGTGGCTACGAGCTGCTCCGAGCAGGCGATGAACCGCATCAGCAGTTCGTCGCCGCACTCCGCGCGCTCGGCACCGATGACGAGGAGATCGGCTTGGGCGGGCCGCTGTTCGTCCAAGGTCAGGTGCTCGCGGGTGTCGTGGAGCGGGAGCGGTGGGTTGGCGGCCATCTCGGCTGGCAATCCACCGCGCTGGTCTTCTTGGACATCCAAACCAGCGAGTGGCTGGGCTTCCTCGAGTTGCCGGACGCCGAGCATCACCAGCCGATCCTCCTGCGCAACGGCATCATCTCTCAGAGCGTCGGCGAACGGACCCGAGTCGCTCGATGGCTACCCCCGACCCTGCCGCCTCACCGGAGCGTACGGTGAGCGCCGCAGAAGCCAGGACGTGCCCGTTGCGTGCCCGTTCGTAGAGTGAGCGGCGGGGAGTCACGGGGACCCGGCCGACATCTGCCCAGGTCAGCGTTTCCCCTGTACACAGGCCATGATCTTGAAAGAGTTCCCAAGCTGAAGCCGGGTTCGAGCGGGTCGCGGAGGGAATCTCGGCTGGTTCAGGCGCATGAACGGGGCGGATGCGATCGGGAGCCGAGCCGCCGGAGCCTCGGCCGAACATGCGGCCAGACCTACCGCGATGGTCATGGTCGCTAACCCTCGCGTGATGGTCGTCCGCATGACCGGCAGGATAAAAGGTCGCCGTGAGAGGAGTACGACGAAGGCGCCGATCGAATCTGGGCGCGCTTTCGTGTCGCCACGTCGCTCCAGGTCACCGTTGCCGGCAGGGCGAGAAGTATGCCGACCGATATTTGCCGGCGCAGCTCAAGGGGTGCCGCTCCGTGCGGCCTCGCGGTCCTGCGTTTGTCAGGGGTGGCCACAGTTGTGGCTGTGCTTGTGCTTGGGGCGATCGGCGGGAAGTTTCGGGTCGCAGGGCAGATGTACTAATGGGGTTCGGGAGGAAGTTCGCCGACTGGCGCCACCGTGTGGGTTCCATTGCCTGTGCATCGCCAGACGGCGACTTTGTGTTCCAGTTCGGCGCGCAGGCCTAGATCATGAGCGGAGCAGACGGGCCAGACCTTCCAGAGCAGCTCCATGATCACTTCCTGGGTGGCATCCGCGACGCTCGCGAGCGCCTCCTGAGCATCACGTCCCTCGGCAGGCCAGATGCCGTTGCCGTGGTAACCACCCCGGAACTCCACCCTGGCATGACTGCTGTCATCCCAGTCAGGGAGGACCAATCGGAGGGTTCCGGTGATTCCCCTGCTGCGGACGTCGCGCTCGACGAGCTTCAGCGCCTGTTCCAACGCCGCCCACAGACTTGGTTCGAGGGCGAAGGTGGGCTCGAACCGGACGTCACGGAGAAGCCTCTTGCCCAGGCGGGTCACGTCGGCCGTTGTCAGATGAGCGGTTGGGCGTTCGAGGAGTTCCCGCGTGGCAGGGGTGCTTATGTCGGCTTCCTCCAGCAAGCAGGCCAGCGCGATGACGGGTTCGGCGTCAAGGGCGCCGTCGCGCAACGCCACGTAGATCCGGCCTGTCAACTCGTCGAAGACCTGCCGGGCTTCCTCATGGGAGTGCACGCTGCAGTGTTGCCGATCGGATGAAGCCAGGCAACCGAAATTGTGGCGTGCGGCTCGGTCAAGATGGCGGCTGGGCTGTGTCCCCTTCCTGCAGCGCTAGGGAGCCGAAGGTGCTCTTTGAGAACGTGCTTGCCTGCGAAGGTTCCGACGTGCCGCTGGAACGAGATGCGATGCCCCTTGCCCTCTTCCGGAACGAGACGCGCGCATGGGTCTCCCGCGAGGATGGCCTGCTTTGAATACGTTCGGCCTCCATCGACTGCCAGTGCTTCGCTTCGCATCGACGCCGACAAGGCCATGCGCCGGCTGATCGTTGCCGTCAGCGGGCCGAGGAGCGGTCTCCGGCGCAGGTCAGCGCCATTACGAGCCAAGGTGCTTGCGATTCCCGCGCCGGCGGCGCACCTCTTCGGGAAGCATCGCGGGACGTTGCCCAATCTGGTGAGGCGGTCTTTCGTCGTTAGGAGAGATGTTTCATGAGCGGTGCGACAGCGGCTGACTATGCGTGGTTGGCGGAGGAGTGCACTGGTGACGATGGCGAGGCAGGGCTGTGCCTGACCTTCGTGCGGGGGTTGCCTCCCGATGAAGCCTTTCGGCGGATCGGGGCCGTCCCTCGTCGACGGCCGGCGGATCAGCTCATTCAGCTGGTACGCCTACTCCCTTCGCCACGGTCTCGACCCTGACCCGCTCCTGGCCGACGTACACGAGTTGGGGCTCGACCTGGACGATGGCACCGAAGAACCGCTGCCGAGCGCGCTCGCGCTGGCCGAGCGTGCCACCGGAGTGCGGTTGCACCGCGCCGACTTCATCAGGCCTTCGCTGATCGGCTCGGTTGGTCAGGCCTGAGCGAAGCGCGAGGAGATCGCGACCGCCCGCACAGGAATCGCCTGTGGACGCTCATCGAATCCCGATGGCCTTCCAGCGACTCGGCGCGGTAGGCGAGGTCATCGGCGGACGCGATAGCGGAGGTGTGTGGCATCCCGTCCTCGGATGACCTGGATGGTCTCCAGTTCGATGTGGTCGGCGCCGAGGTGTTCGAAGAGTCGGCGGCCCTCACCGAGCAGGACCGGGACCAGGTGGATCTGTATCTCGTCGAGGAGTCCGGCCAGGAGACAACCCTGGGCGGTACCCACGCCATGGACCAGCACGTTCTTCTCGCCGGCGGCCTCCTTGGCGCGGCGTACGGCGTCCTTGAGATCGCTCAGATAAGTGACGTTGGGCCACTTCGCGTATCGGGGGCCGGGTTGGTGGCGGCTGAGAATGAAGATGGGCACGCCGTCGTGATGATCTCCGTCCCAGCCTCCGGCTGGTTCGAAGGTCCCCCGGCCGGCGAGCACCGCTCCGGTGGAGAGAGAATCGTCAAGGACCTCACGATCGGCGCCGTCCGGTTGTTCGGCGTCGCCGACGCCTCCCGTCCATTCGTGGAGGCGGTGTCCGCCGTCACCCAGGCCGTTATCGGGTCCCTCATTGGGGCCGGCGACGAAGCCGTCGAGGGACATGGACATGTAGAGGACGGTCGACGACATGACGGGGGTTCTCCTTTGTTCGAATGATGAGCAGCAAATCTGATACTGCTTCACCGCCGGGCCGCGCACAGTGAGTTGACCGACTTGAGTCTCTTCGCGATCGGTGGCGTTCAGAACGAGCTGAAGGGGTGTGCGTCTGGAAGGTTGGGATCCTTGTCGGCCTTGCTGGCGTTGATCGAGCGATGGATCGCCGCCCAGACGTCCAGACGCCCAGAGGTCCGGAGAGTGGTTGGTTGCCGCATTACCGGTCGTGTGGCAGGTCAGGCCATTCGCCAGGTTCGTCGAGGTTTGTTGTGCGGGCGTCCGGGGATGCCGGGGCGTTGCTGCCATGGGCGGGGTCCGTCGGGCGGGCGGTAGGCGACGCCCAGCGCGTCCAGGCGGGCGTAGTGTGCCGCGTTCATCCGGCGCTCAAAGCCGTCGAAGTCGCGTTCGTCGGGAGCCGGCAGGTCCGACCAGGCCACTTCGGCGAACGCGACCAGCCGGGGAAACGCCTGGTAGTCCACTCGGCCGCGATTTTCGGCGACTTCCGTCCACAGGTTGGCCTGGGTGCCGATGACGCGGGCCGCGTGCGCCGTGCCCGCCAGCCGGGGCGGTACAGGCTCGAACCGGTAGACGTCCTCCAGCGTGTGCACCCAGCCGAACGGCACGGGCTCCCGGGCATCGTGGGACTGGACGTGATCGAGGTAGACCTCCTGCTGAGGGCACATCACCACATCGTGCCCGGCCTCGGCAGCGGCGATGCCGCCCGTGTACCAGCGCCAGCACGCGACGGCGGCGCCCTCCGCCAGGCCGCCCTCCAAGATCTCGTCCCAGCCGATGAGACGACGGCCACGCTCGGCTAGCCAGCGATCGAAGTGGCCGATCATCCAGGACTGGAGCCCGTCCTCGTCCTTGAGCCCCAATTCCCTGATGCGTGCCTGCGCCGTGGGTGACTCGCGCCATTGGCCTTTGAGACACTCGTCGCCGCCGATGTGGATGAACAGGCTGGGGAAAACCTCCAGCACCTCTTCCAGAACGCCCTCATAGAAACGCAGTACGGCGTCGGTCGGCGCGAGCACATTAGGGCTCTTTCCCCATTCGGTCCACACCTCCAGCGCGGTGGTGTCGATGACGTCGGTGTTCCCCAGTTCGGGATAGGCGGCGATGGCCGCCTGCGAATGACCTGGAATATCGATCTCCGGGACGACCGTGATGTGCCTCTCCCCGGCGTACGCGACGATCTCGCGTAAGTCGTCCTTGGTGTAGAACCCGCCGTGCGGCCGTTCCTCCCAGATCGCCGGCTCGCCCCAGCCCATGCGGGTACGCGGCCGCCACGCGCCGACCTCGGTCAGCTTCGGATAACGCTCGATCTGGACGCGCCAGCCCTGGTCATCGGTGAGATGCAGATGGAACACGTTGAGTTTGTGCGCGGCCAGCAGGTCGACGTACCGCATCAGGTCTTCCTTGGGCAGGAAATGGCGTGCCACGTCGAGCATGAATCCCCGCCAGGCGAAACGCGGAGCGTCGTGTACGGTCACGTACGGCACCATGACCGGCTCTCGCGCGATGGGGGCACGGCGAAAGGCGTCCGGGCCCTGGATCTGCCGTAAGGTCTGACGCCCCCAGAAGACACCGGCCTCGTCACCACCCACGATCTCGGCGCCGTCGGCCGACACGGTCAGTCGATATGCCTCAGGCCGGAGCAACGGATCGACGCGGGTACGCACGGCCCCTGTGAACGGCCCGGAACCGCCGGCCCATTCGAGCCGGCCCGGTGCGGGAATCAAGCCCAGTTCGATCGCCACCGGCCTATTCTGCGCTCGGCCGACGGCATGGGAAAGGCAGCCTGCCCCGGCAGAGATATTCACTGGAAATTTCGCCGCCGGACCGCGAACCTGACGAGCATCCATCAAGGCCAGTGTCCGAACATCTGGAAGGCGTACCCGATGACGCAGACCTCCCAAGAGCATCCGGACCTGCTGGTGAAGGGGCATCCTTTCCGGCAGTGGAAGACGTGGCGGATCCCCGGCACCGCGTTCACCCTCACCGGTTACTCCCGGGCGAACGACAAGACCTTCTTCCACATACCGGAGCTGCGATGCGCCCTGGACGCCGGGTTGTGCGAAGGGCGGCAGCCCGAGACGGTCTTCTTGACGCACACGCACCACGACCACGCCAAGGATCTCGACTACCTCGCCTCCAGGCCGTCCGGCGCCGACATCTACCTGCCGGCCGAGGCGCTGCCGTACGTGGAGGCTTTCCTGCGCGCGTCCGCCGAGCTGAATCACGCGGCGCCGTACGATCCGGCGCTGGCCCCGGCCTATCGTCTTCACGGCGTGCGGCAGGACGACGAATTCGCTTTCGGCTCCCGTGGCCACCACGTTCGCGTGGTGGGATGCGAGCACAAGGTGCCCTGCGTGGGCTACGCGTTCAGTGAGAACGTCAAGGAACTGCGGCCCGAATTCCAGGACCTGCGGGACGAACTCGTCCGGGACGGACGCGGCGCGGAGTTCGGCCGGATCATGGCGCGGAAACGGCGAGAAGGCGCGGAGGTCGACCGGCAGGTACGCCGCCCGCTTTTCGCCTTCCTCGGCGACACGCATGTGTCGGTCTTCGAGCGGAACCCCTGGCTGTTCACCTATCCGGTCATCATCACCGAGTGCACTTTTCTTCACGACAGCGAGCTGCCTCGCGCGGACCGGGTCGGGCACACGGTGTGGAGCCGGCTCAAACCCGTGGTCGAGGCGCACCCGGACACGCTGTTCGTGCTGACCCACTTCAGCCTGCGCCATTCCGATCAGGAGGTGGTCGATTTCTTTCAGCGGGAACGGCATGACAACGTCCTGGTGTGGGCGCATTCGGAAAGCCACCTGCCGGAGCAGCACCAGTCCGGGCCCGCAGACCACTAAACGGTCGAAGGAGAGGATGAGGTCATGCTGCCCGCAGACAGTCATGTTCACAGCGAATGGTCGTGGGACGCGCCGGGCGGCTCGATGGAGCGGACCTGCGCGCGGGCGGTGGAGTCAGGGCTGCCCGCGGTCGCGTTCACCGAGCACGTGGATTTCACGGCCTGGGTGGTCCTTGCCGCCGACCTCGACGAATACGCGCATCTCAAGCCGTTCGTCACGCCGGCCGGAACGCCGGCCGGAACGCCGGCCGGAACGCTGACTCCGCCGAGATTCGATCCCGACGGATACCTGGAGTGCGTGCGGCGCTGCCGCGATCGGTTCCCGAGCCTGCGCATCATCACCGGGGTGGAATTAGGCGAACCGCATTGGTACGGCGACGAGGTCGCGAGGCTGCTCGACGCCGGGCAGTTCGACCGGGTGCTCGGTTCGCTGCACTGCCTGCCGGTGGGGCGGCAGTTCTCCGAGCCGCCGTACCTGTACCGTCAGCGACCGGCCGCCGAGGTGATCCGGGAATACCTGGCCGAGATACCTCGCCTGATCAAGAGCTCGGACGCCTTCGGGGTGCTCGCCCACATCGACTACCCGCTGCGCTACTGGCCTGCGCAGGCCGGGCCGTTCGATCCGAACGCGTTCCAGGACGAGTTCCGTCATGCCTTGCGGGTGCTCGCCGACAGCGGCCGGGCTCTGGAGGTCAACACGCGGGGGCCGCTCCATCCCGAGATCGTTCGCTGGTGGCGTGACGAAGGCGGAGACGCGGTCACCTTCGGCAGCGATGCCCACGACCCGACCGGAATCGCGTACCGCTTCGCCGAGGCGACGGCCATGGTCGAGGCCCAGGGTTTCCGGCCCGGCCGTCACCCCCATGACTACTGGACGCGTACGGGCTGACCGCCGTCGAAGTACTTCCCCGCCATCCGCGTGTGCAGCGGGAACGCCAGCTCCTGCGGCCGGTCGATCACCAGCCACTCCGTCGTTTCGGCCGTGGCCGTCACCGGTGGAAGGGCGGCCGAGCTCGTACGCGGCCCCAAGCCGAAGATCAGCACCGTGCCGTCGGGAGCGCTGAGCACGTCGAACAGCCGGACGTCGTCCGCCTCGACGATGACGCCCGTCTCTTCCCGAAGCTCTCGGGCGGCCGCCTGCTGCCAGGATTCGCCCAGGTCGATGAAGCCGCCGGGCAGGGCGAGCTCGCCGCGGTGCGGCTCGACGTCACGGCGGATCACCAGCAGTCCCTCGTCCACCGGCAGCACCATCACGGCGACGGGCAGCGGGTTGAGGTAGCTGGTGTTGCCGCAGCCGGCGCAGGTCCGCGGCCACTCCTGGCCGGGGACGTAGGCCGTGCCGCAGAAGGAGCAATGTGAGTTTCTGGTCGTCACGATCACGAGGCTAACGCCGTGACCGGAAACGGCCGACGGTCGCTGAGCCGCAAGAAGGAAGCCATGGAGAAGAGACACGGAAGCCCCAGTTGCCAGGCTTTCGGCTCAATCGAGAAAGGATGAGTGGCTTCATACTGTGGCGGGCACGGTGGCGGCGGCGGGGGCCGTCGGCGCGTTCGTGGCGGCAGGGGAGCCGGCGGTACCGGAAACTGACGGGTGAGCACTGGGACCACAGCGCTACGGCATCCTGGCGACGCCGCTGAGCAGGGGCTTCTCCCAGGGGGCGAGGGATGCGCTCGTCCGGGACGTGCGCAACGACGGGCTTCACCAGTGCGAGCCCGTCGAAGAAGCTGGTGGCGTGGAGCGTCACCTCCAGCGCCTTGGCCTTCGGGGGTTCGGAGGCCAAGGCGCTCTTGGAGGCCGGCCAGGTGACCACCCGGCCGGCGCCTGTCCTGAGGAACGAGGGTCCGAGGGCAGTTCATCGGTTATGGCACGCTCTGACCCATGCAACTCAGAACGGGCGCGCCGCGCGACGCCGACCTCATCGCGGCGTTGCACGCCGCCCCACCCGCAAACGCTCCGGTATCGGACGCCTGCTCATGAGCCGCGCCTTCGGCTGGGCAGCCGCCCACCACCCCGGCAAGGCGGTCTACCTGGAGGTGCTCAGGGACAACGCCCCGGCCATCGCCTTCTACGAGCGATGCGGCGGCAGCGCCACGCGGGACTTCTGGGAGAGCGTGCCCGGAGGGGTCGAACTGCCCGTGATCGAGTACGCCTGGACGCCCGAAAGCGTCAAGGCCCTGGCCTGCTGATCAGGGGTTCAACCAGGAGAATCCGGTGTTGACCAGTTCGGCGAGGGGGCCCGAGGATGCCGAAGACGGACCCCTCAGCGGGGGAAGGTGGTACTCGCCGCCTTCGTGCGGAGGCCGCATTCCGTCTCCGTCCTGAACGGGCTTGGATTCGCCACGATCCCCCACTTCTCCTGGCCGATCAAGAAACGTTATTCCTTGATGACGTTGTCGCGTGGACCGCCGTAGACAGGGTTGCGGTCGTAACGCTTGTCGGTGACGAGCAGGCGGATCACTCCGGGCTTGCGGATGGACTCCTCCGCCTCCCAGACGACCCAGTCGTCGCCCACGGGAGTGGTCCGCGTGGGGCCCTCGCCGAAGCCGCCCGGGTTGCCCGGCGCGATCTCCATGATGAGGAAGGTGACCTTCAGTCCGCGCTTCCTGAGCTCGGGCAGGACCTCGCCGACGGTCTTCTCGTCCACCCGGAGCCCGGCGAGCGAGCGACCCTTCAGGGTCGCCAGCCGGTAGTCGGGCTTGACCTCCTTCTGAACAGGCCTGTCCTCCAGGACGCACGGCCCGATCGGGCCGGTCATCAGGATGGTGGTGGTGGTCTGCTCTCCGATCGTCCAGACGAAGGTCTGGCCGGGCTTGAACAGCTTGGTGTCGATCCGCATCTGCCAGCCGCGCCCCTCTTCTCCGGGAATGTTCTCCGGTACGGAGTACAGGCCCGGGGGGATGTCCTCGACGTAGGTCCCGCGCGGTTCCCGGCACATCTTGCCCGGAGGCACGTAGTCGACGATGGCGGGGACGTTGAGCTCCTGCAGTTGCCTCGTCAGCCCTGCGGCGTCATGGAAATCCCGCAGCTTGACGTACACGACGCCGTCGGAGTCCTTGGTGACCGCGTACGAAGGCGGCACCCCGGTCCGCAGCAGGCCCTGCCCCACCACGATGCCCACGGCGAGCATGGCCGCCACGGCCAGCCCCAGGAACAGGCGCCGGGCCCGATACGGGCGTGGGCGAGCCGCGGGCGGGCCGGGCTCGGTGGCGGTGATCGAGGCCAGCAGCGTCCGCGCCCCCGCGTCGGACGCCTGCCCCCCTGGCCGGCCCGGCTCCACTCGGGCCAGTGAGCGGGTGATCGTGTCGATGTCGTCGGTGTTCTTCACAGCTGCCTCTCCGCCGGGATCAGCCGGCTCTCCGACGTGAAACGGACGTCCGCCTCGGCCAGCGCGCGGGCGAAGCGCCTGCGGGCGCGGTGGAGCCTGATGCGTACGGCGTTGCGCGACAGGCCGAGCACGGTGGCGATCTCCTGCCGGTCCAGGCCCTCCCACGCGACCAGCGCCAGCAGCTCGCGGTCGTCGTCGGACAGGCTCCGGAAGACGTGCGTGATCGCGGACAACTCGACCCGGCTGTCGGGCGAGGCTCCGTACAGGTCGGCCATCTCGGTGTCGAGCTCCACGCTGCGCGCCTGACGGCGGACCTCGCCGCGATAGTGGTTGGCCAGCACCTTGCGTGCCGTGCCGTACAGCCACAGCGTGGCTTCCTCCCCGTCCGGGAGGTCGTGTATCCGCCGCCAGGCGACGGCGAAGGTCTCCGCCACCACGTCCGCCGCATCCTGCGGGGAGTCGCAACGGCGCGCCGCGTACGCCGTGATCAGGCCGTACGTTTCCTGGTAGACGGACTCGAACCTGGCCCGTTCCTCATCCACGAGGCATCCCCATGCCCGGCTCCTTCATAGTGCGATGTACGGACATCTGTGCCTATGTAGGGAGGAGGGCCATCATTTCGCGTCAGAGCGGAGAAAATTCTAAGGAGCTCAGCCAGTCGTGCGTTCGAAGGCGCTGAGCACGCGGGCGGTCGGGTCCGGCGCCCCCTCGTCCCTGAGGCGGTCGGTGAGGAGGAAGTCGGTCAGCTCGAACGCGGCGGCGTGCTCGTCCTCGCTCAGGAAGAAGACCCCGCCGGCGGCGTCAGGGTCCCAGCCGTGCGTCAGCGCATGGTCGATGACCTCCCGCACGTCCTTCGGGGTCGGGTAGGAGTTGTCGCTCGCGCAGCCCCACGGCAGGACCGCCTTCGACAGCAGGTCCGCCTGGAGCACCCGGCTGTTCTTCCCGGCGCCCCAGACCCGCAGGCGGACGCATCTGTGGCAGTCGCGCCCGCCGGACACGTGGTGGATCTTGCCCTTCCACACGAACTCCCGCTCACCCGCGCGGAGCTTGCGCAACCTCGTTCGGATGGTGCCCACCCCCGCGCCGAAGCCTAGCCGACCCGGCGAACGGGACGCCTGGTCATCCTTCGAAACGGATCGTCGCCCCCCGGTCGGTGATCGACAGCACACGGAAGTTGAGCGTGCGCTTGTTCCCGTACCGGAACTCCCCTCTGGCGCCCTCCCCCAGTGACGAGGTGAGGCCGGGGGCCCGCACGACGACCATGTCCTGGTTGAAGAGGCCGCCCATGTACTCCTTGGAGACGCGCACTCTGCCTAGGCCGTACGTGCTGGAGACGCGGAAGCTCACGGCCCTCGTGAACGTGAACTTACACTTCCCGTCGTAACAGGCCCGCAGGTTCGGGGCGGAGGCGGCGGCCGGGGTCGCGGCGAGGACCGGCGTCGCGACCAGCGCGCAGGCGAGGGTCAGGGCGGTGATGGCCTTCCGGGGGTGCATGGTCTCCCTTTCGTCGGCTGTTGCGGCCCGGTACGCCGTGCTCAAGTGGCTCGGCCGCAGGGGGTGAGGCCTTTCTACAAGGCCTGCGCCGGGAGGGGTCCCGAGCGGAGCCGCTAACGCGGGCGGGCGAGGTCGTACACGGCGGCCACCAGGGAGAGGAAGATGAACAGCAGGACCACCGCCAGGCCGTGACGGAAGGCGGTCGCCCAGTCCGCGCCGAGCGCGCCGAAGAACGTGGAGCCGGCCGTCGCGATGCCGATCGCCGAGCCCAGCCGCTGGCCCGTCTGCAGGACCCCCGCCGCGCTCCCGCCACCCTCGGGCGGCACCTCCGACAGGGTGATGGCCTGGTTGGGCGAGATGACCAGGCCGCTGCCGATGCCCGCGACCAGCAGCGGCAGGGCGGTGGCCAGGCCCGCGCCGGGCCCCGGCACCAGCACGGTGGCGGCCATGGTCGCCGCCAGGCCGGCGATCACCGTGACCAGGCCGATGACCACCACGCGGCGCCCCGCGCGGGACACCAGCCGCCCGCCCACCACGCTGGACGACGCCGAGCCGAGGGCGAACGGCGTGATCGACAGGCCCGCCAGCAGGGGGCTGTAATGGAGGCCGCTCTGCAGGTACAGGGTGAAGATGAAGAAGATGCCGGTGAATCCGGCGAAGTAGAACAGCCCTATGGCCGTGCCGAGGCGATAGGAGCGTTTCCTGAACAGCGCCAGGTCCACGAGAGGCTCGCGGCGGTAGAACCGTTCCCACGTCACGAAGCCGCCCAGGACCAGGAGCGAGGCGGGGATGATCAGCCATTTGGCGTTCCCCTCCCACTGGTGGCGCTGGATGAAGGGCAGCAGCAGGCCCGCCACCCCGACACCCAGGAGGAGCACGCCCACCGGGTCCATGCTCTCCCGCCGCCGCGGCACGTCCTGGCGCGGGGCCGGCAGGACGTGCCAGGCCAGCGGCAGCAGGGCCAGCCCGATCGGCACGTTCACCAGGAACACCCAACGCCACCCCAGCTCGGGCCCGGACAGGGTGACCAGTGCGCCGCCGATCAGCGGCCCGGCGGCCGTGGAGAGGCCGATGGTGGCGCCCAGCGCGCCGAACGCCCGGCCCCGCTCGTGCCGCGCGAACATCTGCTGGATCAGCCCCGACACCTGCGGGTTCACCGTTCCGGCGGCCATGCCCTGCACGAGCCTGGCCGCGATCAGCACCTTCATGTCCCAGGCGAAGCCGCACGCCGCGCTGGCGAGCGTGAACAGCGCCACCCCCCACATGAACAGCGTCCTGCGACTCCTGGCGTCCCCCATGCGCCCGGCCGGTACCAGCAGCAGGCCGAACGTCAGCGCATAGCCGGAGACCGTCCACTGCAGGCCGTCCGCCGTCGCGTGCAGGCCGGCGCGGATCGACGGCAGCGCCACGTTGACGATGCTCACGTCCAGCCCGGTCATGAACGCCGACACCAGGCACACGGCCAGTGCATGCCGCCGCCTGTCGAACCCGGTGGTCTCCGCGCTCATGCCGTCCAGACTCTCACCGACCGTCTGAGGGTTCTCTTACCGGGTATGGGGCGAGTAACGTCCGATCATGGACACGATGACCGTCGAGCAGAACGGCATCAACGCGGTCCCCGAGGCCGAGCGGCACGGCCGGCCGGGGGACCTCTTCTGGCCGTGGGCCGGCTCCAACCTCTCCCTGTTCGGTGTCGCCTTCGGCGTGTACATGGTCGGTCTCGGTCTGGGCGTGATCCCCGCGATCATCACCGGGGCGGTCGGGTACGCGCTGTCGTTCCTGCTGGTGGGCCTGGTCGCGGTCGCGGGGACGCGGTCGGGCGTGCCGACGATGACGCTGGGACGGGCGCCGTTCGGGTACCAGGGGAACAAGCTGCCCGCCGTTTTCTCCTACATCTCGAACGTCGGCTGGGAGATCGTGCTCGTCACGCTCTCCGCGCAGAGCGGCGCGGCGATCCTCGCGCGGCTCGCGCCCGGCGTCCCCACCACCACGGCCACCGCCGCGTGCTTCGCCGTCGCGGCCGTCGTGGTGATCGCGGTCGGCGTGTACGGCCACGCCCTGATCATGGCGGTCCAGCGGTACCTGACGTACGCGTTCGTCGTGCTGACCATCGTCTACATGGCCCTCATGGTGCCGAAGCTCGGCGGGGCGCTGAAGAGCGACGCGGGTCCCGGCGAGTGGGTCGGCGGGGTCGTCTTCGCCATGACGCTGCTGGGTCTGGGCTGGGTCAACTGCGGCGCCGACTACTCCCGCTACCTGCCCTCGAACTCCCGGGCGAGGTCGGTGGCGCTGTGGACCACGCTGGGTGGCGCGGTGCCGCCCATGGTGCTGCTCGTGTTCGGCGTGCTGCTGGCGGGCGGCGATCCGAAGCTGGCCGAGGCCGCCGGAGGTGACCCGGTGGGCGCGCTGGCCCAGGCGCTGCCGACGTGGTTCCTGCTGCCGTACCTGCTGACCGCCATCGGCGGCTTCCTGGCCGGGGCGATCATGGACATCTACTCGTCCGGGCTGTCGATGCTGGCGCTCGGCGTGCCGGTCAGGCGGCACTACGCGGTGCTGATCGACGGCGCGCTCATGGTGCTCGGCGGCTACTACCTGCTGTTCGTGTCCAGCAGCTTCCTCGGCACCTTCCAGGCGTTCCTGGCGATCATCGGGGTGGTGATGGCGGCCTGGGTGGCGATCTTCCTGGTGGACATGTGGCGGCTGCGCGCGGGCGGCAGGTCGTACGACGAACGGCTGCTGCGGCCGGGTGCGCCCGCGCTCAACTGGGCCGGGCTGGTCTCGCTGGTCGTGGCGTCGGCCGTGGGCCTCGGGCTGATCACCTCGGGCGACCCGAACATCGCCAGGATCGTCGGCTTCCTGATGAGCGACGAGATGAAGGCGGGCACGTTCGGTGGGGCGAACATCGGCGTGGTCATCGCCCTCGTGCTGGCCGGGCTGCTGTACTTCCTGATCACCGTCTTCACCGGGCGGCGCCGCGAGGCGTGACGGCGCCGGGTCCTGAGGTTACTCTTGGTGAGTAATGATGGACATTCCGTCGCGGTTGCTGCGGTGGGCGGTGCACGCCACGGCCTGCGGGCTTCTGGTGCCCGCGGTGGCGGGCTCGCTGCGCGAGGACCGGGTGGCCGTGGCCGTCGGGGGGCTGGCGCTCGGCCTCGCCTATGCCGCCGGTCCACTGATGTCCGGACGGCGGCGGGTCGTGTGGCTCGGGCTCGTGACGGCCGGATGGGTGGTGCTGGCGGTGGCGGCGCCGCCGTTCGTGTGGCTGGCGTTCCCGCTGCTGTTCGCGTACCTGGACGTGCTGCCGCTGTGGGGGGCGATGTTCGGGGTGGCGGTGCTGACCTCGGCGGCGATCCTGGCGGCGGTGTGGCACGCCGGCGAGCTGACCCTGCCGCTGGTGCTCGGGCCGGGCATCGGGGCCGCGGTGGTGACCCTGCTGGCGCTGGCCTGCAAGGCGCTGCGCCACGAGGTCGAACGGCCCGAGCAAGAGCCCTCGCTCAGGCCGTGACCGCCTGAGCGAGGGCGGAGGCTCAGGCCGTGACGATCGCGAAGTCGGGTGTCGTGTGGTCGAGCACGGCGACCAGCCGCTGCAGCGCCCCGGTGTCCCCCTCGCGCTCCACGCCCCCGACCCCCTTGCCCGCCAGCAGCCCCACGAGCTGGTCCTTCGTCAGCCGCAGCGTCAGGTCGGCGCTCTCGTCCGCGGGCTCCCGCTGCTGGATGAGCGCGCCGTTCGAGAGCGTCGTACGGTACCGCTCCCCCAGGTCGGTCAGGTACCAGTCGATCGACAGCCGCTCGTGCCAGGCGCGCGGCCCGTCCACGCGGATGGCGAGCGAGTCGAAGATCTGCTCCACGGACAGCGCGGCGAGCAGGTCGAGCGAGCCGGCGTCCACGGTGGCGGGCACGATGCCGTCGGACAGCTCCAGCGCGCCCATGAGGTAGAAGTTGCGCCACACGGCGTTCTCGGCGCCGTGGCCGAGCCGGGTGTAGACCTCGGCGAGCAGGTCGCGGGCCTCCTTGTTGCCCTCGTCGGCGAAGACGGCGTGGTTGAGCAGCTGGGCGGCGAAGCGCAGGTCGTTCTCGTCGATGTAGCGCCTGGCGAACGCGACCACGGCCGAGCCGCCGCCCAGGCAGTCGACGTACCGGACGGCGCTCTCCCGCGGCGGGTGCTCCCACAGATGCGCCGGGTTCCCGTCGAACCATCCCAGGTAGCGCTGGTAGACGGCCTTGACGTTGTGGCTGACCGAGCCGTAGTAGCCGTGCGTGTGCCAGGCCTGCTCCAGCTCGGGCGGCATGTGCATGGCCTCGGCGATCTCGGGCCCGGTCAGGCCCTTGTTGAGCAGCCGCAGCGTCTGGTCGTGCAGGTACGCGTACATGTCCCGCTGCTGTTCGAGGAAGCGGACGATGCCGCCGCGGCCCCAGGTGGGCCAGTGGTGCGAGGCGAAGGCGACGTCGGCGCGGTCGGCGAACAGCGTGACGGCCTCGTTCAGGTAGCGCGCCCAGGCGCGGGCGTCGCGGACCATGGCGCCGCGCAGGGTGATGATGTTGTGCTGGTTGTGCGTGGCGTTCTCGGCCAGGCACAGGACGCGGCGGTCGGGGAAGAGGAAGTTCATCTCGGCGGGGGCCTCGGTGCCGGGCGTGAGCTGGAAGAGCATCCGGATCCCGTCGACGGTCTCCTCCTGACCGGTACGGGTGATGTCCGTCGTGGGCGGGATGAGCGACACGGTGCCCGTCGAGTTGGTCATCCCGAGGCCGCAGCCGATCTGGCCCTCGGGCGAGCGGGGCAGGGCGGGGCCGTACATGTAGACGGCCCGGCGGGTCATGGCGGGGCCCGCGTAGACGTTCTCCGACACCGCGTGCTCCATGAACCCCTCCGGGGCCAGGATCGGCACGCCTCCCCCGGTGACGCCGCGTACGCCGCCGAAGTGGTCGACGTGCGAGTGGGTGTAGACCACGCCGGTGACCGGGCGGTCGCCGCGGTGCTCTCGGTAGAGCCGGAGCGCGGCGGCGGCGCACTCCGTGGAGATCAGCGGGTCGATCACGAGGACGCCGCGCTCCCCCTCGACCAGGGTCATGTTCGACAGGTCCAGGCCGCGTACCTGGTAGACGCCCTCCGCGACCTCGTACAGACCTTGCCTGGCGCACAGCTGGCCCTGCCGCCAGAGGCTGGGATGGGCCGTCGCCGGGCACTCCCCCTGGAGGAAGTCGTAGGAGTCGTTGTCCCAGATGACCCGACCGTCGGCCGCTTGGATCACTGCCGGACTCAGCTTCGCGATGAAGCCGCGGTCGGCGTCCGCGAAATCGTCCTTGTCGTGAAATGGAAGGTCTGCCATGTCTAGCCGAGTGCCCAGGAATCACTCCAGATAGCTCAATAAACACCCCTAATAGCATGAATCTAGGGCAATACGGACAGACCTGGCCCGGCTCCTCGGCGCCGAGTGATGGGGCCGTGTGGTTGGCTGGTCGGGTGGAAGCGTGTGTGTTCGACCTCGATGGTGTGCTGGTGGACTCCGAGCCCGTGTGGGAGGAGGTGCGCCGGGCGTTCGTCGCCGAACACGGCGGCACCTGGCAGCCCGACACGCAGTCCAGGCTCATGGGCATGAGCACCGGGGAGTGGGCCGCGTACCTGCACTCGCTGGGGGTGTCGATGCCTCCCGACGAGATCGCGCGGGGCGTGGTGGACCAGATGGCCGCACACTACCGCGACGGGGTGCCGCTGATGCCGGGGGCGGTGGAGACGGTGCGGCGGCTGTCCGACGCCGTCATGCTGGGGCTGGCCAGCTCGTCTCCGCGCAGGCTGATCGACGTGGTGCTGGACGCGGCCGAGATCGAGGAGTGCTTCGCGGCCACGGTCTCGACCGAGGAGGTCGCCCGCGGCAAGCCGGCGCCCGACGGATACCTCGAGGCCGCCCGGCGGATCGGGGCGGACCCGAGCAAGTGCGTGGCGGTGGAGGATTCGAGCAACGGGCTGCGTTCGGCGCACGCGGCGGGCATGCGCGTGATCGCCGTGCCGCACCCGCACTACCCGCCCGCGCCCGACGCGCTGGCCCTGGCCTGGCGGGTCCTGCCCGGCCTCGACGAGCTGACCGCCGATCTGCTGCTCGTTTGACCGCACCCCCGGGTCGCTCATGTGAACGCCGAGGTCGGGTGGCTATGCTTACGGAATCGTGCGAGACATCACGGTTTTTTCTGGAAGCGCCCACCCTGAGCTGGCTGAAGAGATCTGCAGGCATCTGGGTACGCCACTCCATCCGGTGCGCATCGAGCGCTTCGCCAACGACGTCCTCGAAGTACAGCTCCAGGCCAACTGCCGTGAACGCGACGTCTTCCTCATCCAGCCGCTCGTGCCGCCCGTACAGGAGCATCTGGTCGAGCTGCTGCTGATGCTGGACGCGGCGCGCGGCGCGTCCGCGGCGCGGACCACTGTGGTCCTGCCGCATTACGCCTATGCCAGGTCGGACAAGAAAGACGCCCCGCGCATCTCGATCGGCGCGCGGCTGGTCGCCGACCTGATGGTGGCCGCGGGCGCCAGCCGCGTGCTGGCCATGACACTCCACTCGCCGCAGGTGCACGGCTTCTTCAGCGTCCCCGTCGACCACCTGCACGCGCTGCGCGAGCTGGCCGCGCACTTCCGCCAGTACGACCTGTCGAACACGGTCGTCGTCTCCCCCGACCTCGGCAACGCCAAGGAGGCCGCCCACTTCGCCCGCCTGCTCGGCACCGGCGTCGCCATGGGCGCCAAGCAGCGCTTCAGCGACGACCGCGTGGTGATCAGCTCCGTGATCGGCGACGTCACGGGCAAGGACGTGATCATCCTGGACGACGAGATCGCCAAGGGCAGCACGGTCATCGAACTGCTCGACCGGCTGCGCGAGCGGGGAGCCCGCTCGGTGCGGGTGGCCTGCACGCACGGGCTGTTCGCGGGCGGAGCGGTGGAGCGGCTGAGCGCGCTGCCGGAGGTCGAGGAGATCGTCTGCACCAACACCGTGCCGTCGCCCAAGCCCATCGACAAGCTCACCGTGCTGTCGATCGCGCCCGCGCTGGCCGAGGCCATGCGCCGGATCCACGACGGGGAGTCGGTGAGCGCGCTGTTCAACGCGTCGTGACGACCTGACCGGAGCCGCGTGGACCCGCTGTGATCTGCGCGGCTTTCCCACTCGGCGCTTTATCGATCATAGTGACCAGTATGCACGCGGCCACCGAACGACTGCTGAGCGACTTTCTCCGGGGCGTCGAACCGGCCGTGCCCTTGGTCGCCTTATGGGCACACGGTTCGCTCGCCACCGATGACTACCAGCCCGGCCGCAGCGACCTGGATCTGATCGCGGTCGTCGACACCCCGGTGACGATGGAGCAGTGGCGCCGGATCAAGGCCGCCCACCGGGCGCTCGACGGGCCGCTGGCCGCGCACCTGCACTGCTCGTACCTGGCCAGGGAGGAGCTGGCCGACCCCTCGGTCGAGCACGTGACCTGGGCGCACGAGCGCATCTTCCGCCGTCCCGTCAGCGCGGTCACCCGCCGCGAGCTGCACGAAGGGGCCCTGGAGCTGTACGGCCCGCCGCCCGCCGGGCTGCTGCCGCCGGTGTCGGACGAGGAGCTGACCGACTTCGTACGCGGCGACCTGCGCGACTACTGGCTCGTCAAGACGCGGGCCCGGCGGCGCTGGCTGCGCGACATCTGGGTGGACCTGGGCCTGCTCACGGTCGCCCGGGCCACGGTCACGCTGCGGGAAGGGCGGATGATCAGCAAGCGGGAGGCCCTCGACGTGCTCGCCGAGCTCGGGGCGCCGGAGAACGTGGTGGCCGACATCCGGGCACGCAGGTACGGCACGGCGCGGCCGGTGCTGAGCCGGTTCAGGAGGGGGAGGCTGGCCCGCGCGTTCCTCAGGTCCGCCATCAGGAAGGCCCTGACCTGAGGGTCGCCGTGAGCCCGGCCAGCGCCCGCGTGATCTGCTCCGGGGCCAGGCCGAGCACCGAGCGCTGGTAGCCGTACACCTCGGGGGCCAGGGGCGCGAGCAGGACGTCCACCAGCGCGTCGGGATCCGGGGTGCGGGCCGCGACCAGGAGCGCGCGCACGTGCGCCCGCCAGAAGCCGTACGCGCCCGTCTCGAAGCGCGAGCGGCCCACCTCCGAGCCGAGGACCAGGTGCCGGTGGTCCTCCAGCAGGCGCACCATCGCGGCGTAGAAGGCGGCGAGCCGCTCGGCGGGCGGCGCTCCCGGGCCGAGCGGCGGGTCGCCGCGCAGCAGCCGCTCCTGCAGCGCCCGCTCGTGCTCGTCGAGGAGCGCGACGGCGATCGACGCCCGGTCGGGGTAGCGGCGGTAGAGCGTGCCCCGGCCCACCCCGGCCTTCTTCGCGATGTCGTCCATCGTCACGTCCTGCGGGAGCCGCTCCGCGAAGAGCTGCGCGGCCGCCTCCAGGATGCGCGCGCGGTTCCGCGCGGCGTCGGCTCTCTCCATGCGTCCGATTGTATGTGGACACGGCGTCCGGTTATATTGAAGTGGACAGCGTGTCCGCTTAGCGCCTTCAAGGGAGAGATCATGCTGCTGCATCTGGACGCGAGCGCGCGCCGGGCGTCGTCGTTCTCGCGCAGACTGTCCGCCGTGTACGCCGACACGTGGCGGGCCGCGCATCCCGATCGCCGGTACGCGTACCGGGACCTGGCCGCGCAGCCCGTGCCGCACATCGGCGAGGCGTGGACCGAGCTCTGCGACCACATCCTCGAACACGAGATCACCGACATTTCGCGCTATCGGGAGGCGGTGCGGACGCCTGCCCAGCGGCAGGCGTGGGCCGTCGTGGAGCCGCTGCTCGACGAGCTGGTGGCGGCCGAGGTGATCCTGATCGGCACCCCGATGTACAACTACTCGATCCCCTCCTCGCTCAAGGCCTGGCTCGACCAGATCACGTTCCCGAAGATGTCGCTCGAAGGCCGCTCGTTCGTGGTGACGAGCGCGCGGGGCGGCGCGTACGGGCCGGGCACGCCCCGCGAGCCCTACGACCACCAGGAGCGCTACCTGCGCGACTTCTTCAAGGGGCACTTCAGGGTCGAGGACGTGACGTTCATCCACGCGGAGCTGGTCAACGCGCGGCTCGACCCGGCCCTGGCGCACCTGCGCGACAGCCACGAGCAGTCCCTGGCAGCGGCGCTCAAGGAGGCGGCCCGGTGAACTGGATCGTCCTGTTCCTCGCCGGACTCGTCGAGGTGGCGTGGTCGCAGAGCATCAAACCGACGCAGAACTTCACCCGGCCGGTGCCCACGCTCGTGTCCCTCGTCCTGATGGCCGCCGCCGTCTGGCTGCTGTCCCGGGCGATGAACACGCTGCCCGTCGGCACCGCGTACGCCGTCTTCACGGGCATCGGCGCGGTCGGCGCGATCACCCTGGGCATCGTGCTCAACGACGACCCCGTCTCGGTCGGCCGGATGGCGGCGCTCGCCCTGATTGTCGGAGGGATAGTCTTGGCGCGAGTTACCACCTAAACCAGGGGAAGGGCGGCAAATGGGGGAAATCAGGCAGTCCTATCTGGTAGCCGCGACGTCGGCGGTCTCGCTGCTGCGCGATCCCGCCGTGGCGGCGGCCTGGGACAAGCCGAGCGCGCTGACCGAGTTCAGCGTCGCGGGGCTGGCGGGACACCTGGCCCACCAACTCGTCCGCGCCCGTGACGTGCTCGTCCCCGATGGGGTGGCCGGCGAGCCGGTCGGGCTCCTGGAGCACTATTCGAGGTCGCCGTGGGTGCAGGCGGGGCTCGACCACGAGAGCAACGTGAGCGTCCGGCGCGGCGGCCAGGCCGCCGCCGCGGACGGGCCCGGGGCGCTGGCGGACCGGACGCAGGAGCTGCTCGACCTGCTGACCGCCGCGCTGCCCGCCGAACCCGACGACCGAGTCGTGGGCCTGCCGTGGACGGGGTGGTCGCTGCGGCTCGACGACTTCCTGCTCACGCGGCTCGTGGAGCTGGTCGTGCACTCGGACGACCTGGCGGCGAGCGTGGGGCTGGACACGCCGGAGCTGCCGTCCTCGATCATCGATCCCGTGGTCGAGCTGCTGGCCCGGCTGGCCGTCCACCGGCACGGGGCCACCGCGGTCATCCGCACGCTCAGCCGCACCGAACGCGCCCCCGCCACCATCAGCGCCTTCTGACCGTCTCGTCAGGAAGCGAATGAGCGCAGGGCCGTGACCACCTCGCGGCCCGACAGGGCGCTGTCCGGGTCGAGGAGCCACTGCGACAGGAAGCCCGTCAGGAGCGCCTGGTAGAGCGTCCCCGCCAGCCGCTCACGCTCCGGATCACCCCCCGGCTCCACCCCCTCGAACAGCTCGGCCAGCCCCAGCCGCGCCTCCCCGGTGGCCCGCACCAGTTGCTCGCGCACCTCCGGCAGGTGGTCGATCTGCCCCAGCAGCTCGAACTGCGTCAGCCACAGCGGCCGCAGGCGGGTGAACGACTCCACCACCCGGTCCCAGGCCGTCTCGAACCGCTCCAGCGGCGTGGCGTCCGGTTTGACGTCGGCGGTCAGGGTCTGCGCAAGGTCGTCCCCCCACTCCCGCATCGCCTCGAAGAGCGCCTCGTTCATCAGCGCCTCCTTCGACTTGAAGTGGTAACCGATGCCCGCCAGGCTCACCCCGGACGCGTTGGCGATGTCGCGCGCCGTCGTACGCGAGTAGCCCTTCTCGATCAAGCATCGCTTGGCCCCGGCCAGCAGATCTTCCCTGTTTCCCATGCTCGCAGCCTAGCACAAACGTCTGGAAAATCCGTCCTAGACAAACGTCTGAGACATGTGTACCGTCAGGGCCATGACGAAGAGCATCCTCATCTCAGGCGCAAGCATCGCCGGCACCGCGACCGCGTACTGGCTCAGGCGGCACGGCTTCGACGTGACCGTGGTCGAGCGGGCCCCCGCGATCCGCGAGGGCGGCTACAAGGTGGACATCCGGGGCGTGGCCCTCCAGGTCATCGAGCGCATGGGCCTCATGGAGGCGGTCCGCGCGGCGAGCACGGACATGCGGATCGCCACCCACTACGACGCCAGGGGCAGGAAGATCGCGACCATGGACGCCGACCTGTTCGGCGGGCGCACGGGCGACGACGCCGAGATCATGCGCGGCGACCTCAACGAGCTCCTGTACGACCTCACCCGCCACGACGTCGAGTACGTCTTCGACGACTCCGTCACGGGCATCGCGGCGGACGGCACGGTGACGTTCGAGCGCTCCGCGCCCCGCAGGTTCGACCTGGTCGTCGGGGCCGACGGCGCGCACTCCAACACCAGGAGGATCGCCTTCGGCGAGGAGTCCCGGTACGCCCGCGACCTCGGCTACTACATCTCCATCTGCACCGTCCCCAACACCTTGGGCCTGGACCGCGAGGAGGCCGTGCACGTGGCCCCCGGCCGGACCGCGAACGTCTACAGCACGCGCCAGGACACCCGCGCCAAGGCGCTGTTCATGTGGTCGTCCGAGCCGCTGGCCTACGACCACCGCGACGTCGAGGGCCAGAAGGAGCTGCTGGTGAAGGCCATGGCGGGGGTCGGCTGGGAGGTTCCCGCGCTGCTGGAGTCCGTAAGCGACGCCAAGGACTTCTACTTCGACTCGGTCACCCAGATCCACATGGACCGCTGGTCCAAGGGGCGCGTCGTGCTGGTGGGCGACGCGGCGTACTGCGCCTCGCCGGCCGCCGGGCAGGGCACGAGCCTGGCGCTCGTGGGCGCGTACGTGCTGGCCGGCGAGCTGGCCGGCGGCGGCGGGACGGAGGGCTACGAGCGCGAGATGCGCGAGTTCGTCGAGGCGAACCAGGCGCTCGGGCCGGCCAACGTCAAGGGCATGGTGATCGGCTCGTCCCTGGCCGTCTGGCTCCAGACCAGGATGATCAGGCTGCTCCCGCACCTCCCCGGCCGCGACCGGATGATCGACAGGATCGCCGGCCCCATCCACCGCGCCGCGAACGCCATCTCGCTCAAGAATTATTCGGAATGAAGCGTTCCGTTCTGCTATAGTAAGAGCAGAACGTTCCGTTCCGAAGAAAAAGGGGTTCGCCATGACCATCCTCGTCACCGGAGCCACCGGGACCGTCGGCCGTCTCGTCGTCGAGGAGCTCCTCGCGGCCGGGCAGCACGTACGCGCCCTGACCAGGAACCCCGCCAAGGCCGGACTCCCCGAGAGCGTCGAGGTCGTCGCCGGTGACCTCGCCCGGCCCGAGACGCTGGAGGACGCCTTCGAGGGCGTCACCGGCGCGCACCTCATCAACTTCGCGGGCGACGACTACGCGCCCCTGCCGGACGGCGCCACGATCGTGGAGCTGGCCGTCAAGGCGGGCGTGCGGCGGGTCACCGTGCTGGGCGGGCGCGAGGACGGCCCGCTCGAGCAGGCGCTGGCCGCGGCCGACCTGGAGTGGACGCTGCTGCACCCGGTCGAGTTCATGTCCAACACGCTGCGCTGGTGGGCGCAGACGGTGAAGACGGAAGGCGTCATCAAGGAGCCGTTCGGCGACCGGCTGAGCGCCCTCGTGCACGAGCGCGACATCGCCGCCGTGGCCGCGACGGTGCTGGTCGAGGGCGGCCACGGCGGCAGGACGTACGTGCTGACGGGTCCCGAGGCGATCACGCTCAGGCAGAAGGTCGAGATCCTGGGGACGTCGATCGGCAGCCACGTCGAGTACGTGGAGCTGACCGTGGACGAGGCGCGGGCCAAGTGGGCCGCCGACGGCATGGGCAAGCAGACCATCGAGTTCCTCATGCAGGCCCTGGGCAACACCCCGGAGGTCGGCTACACGGTGGTCCCGACCGTGCGCGAGGTCACCGGCCGGGACGCGCGCAGCTTCGCTCAGTGGGCCTCGGAGAACGCCGACGCGTTCCGGGTGTGATCGGTGACCTCGGGATGGTCCTCGACCGGAGTCCGCTTACCGAGCAGGTGCAGGTCGAGGAAGCCGACCAGGTGAGCGCGGGTGATCCGCAGCGCCCGCGCGCCGTCCAGCTCCTGCGCGGGCAGCCCGAGCGCCGGCCTGAGCACGGCGTAGTCGACGAACGCCGAGTGGTCGGTCCCCGCCACCGTGATCCAGCGCTTCCAGCCCTTCAGATTGACCCAGGCCTTGTCCCAGGACCCGTAGCCGGGCGCGTGCCCCGGCGCCCCGACCAGCATGAACGGCCGGTCGAGCGGCTCCTCCAGCGCGAACGTGCCGTCCAGGTTGACGCCGGCCCTGATCCGGGTGTCGGCCAGCATGGTCTGGGCGGTGGCGTACCCGCCCATGGAGTGGCCGACCATGGCGATCCTCGACCGGTCGATCGCCTTGCCCCACCGGCCCTTGACCAGCTCGCCGAGCACGAACCGCACGTCCTTGACCCGGCTCGCGGCCACCTTGACGTTGTCCTGGCCCTTCACGCAGGCCAGACAGGTGGTGGTCCGGCCGTCGGGGAACGTGGTCGCGACCGACTCGTACGTGTGCTCCACCGCCGCCACCAGGTATCCCCTGCTCGCCAGCTCCTCGGCCAGCGAGGTCAGGGTGGCGCGCGGGAAGGAGAAGCCCGGCGACATGACGACCAGGGGCAGCTTCCCCCCTCGCACGGGGGCGTCGAGCCTGGCGTACGTCCTGGTCTTCGTGAGCGCGTCCGGGGAGACGCCCGGGAAGCCCTTCACGATGGCGGCCGACTCCTGGGGCGTCACGTACGGCGCGGGCCGCCCCACGGCCTTCCTGGCCGGGTACCAGAGCGAGACCATCAGCTCCCGCCGGGACGCCTCGGGGTTCCAGGGGTCGGGGCGGCTCGCATCCACGAGGTGCAGGCTGGTCGTGCCGACGGACCGCGGCCCGGTCGGCTTCGGAAGGGCGAGGTCGGCCGCCTGCGCCGGAGCGGCTCCGGCGAGGACGGACAGGGACATCGCGACTGTCACAAGGGTTTTACGCATGGGCCCAGGCTGGTGCCGGAGGCCGCCGCCCGGGACGCCCCGATCGTCGATCGGCTCTTACTACTTTCGTCGTAATGTCCTTTTCCGGGTGGCCCATACGCTGTGAGGCATGCGGTTCGTGCTGCTCGGCGCCGGTGTGTTCGCGGCCTCGCTGTTCGTGGTGAAGGGGCAGGCCGGGGTGCCGTCGAGCCTGCCGCTCCCGGTGCTCGTCGCGGTCGCCGCGGTCGCGGGCCTGGCCGCCTGGCAGGCGCGGCGGTCCTGGTGGCCGCTGGCCGCGGTGGGCGCCGTCGGCTACGTGTGGCTGGTGATGTGGCCGCCGCTGCTGGTGGCCTCCTACTTCGCGGGCCTGACCCTGAGCGGGCGGCGCCTGGCCGCCTACCTCGGCGGCTGCCTGGCCGTGTGCGGGGTCGCCGCGCTCGCGGGCGTGTACCAGGCAGGCCCGTACGAGCTGATGACCGCCACCACGGGCAACGCCCTGATCCTGGCGCTGGCCGTGATCGGGCTGCCGCTGGCGCTCGGCCTCCTGGTGCGCACCCGCCGGGAAGTGGCCGGGGAGCGCGCGGAGCGCCGCGAGCACGAGCAGGTCATGCGGGCCGAGCAGGCCAGGGCGCAGGAGCGGGCCAGGATCGCCAGGGAGATGCACGACGTGGTCGCGCACCGGGTCTCGCTCATGGTGCTGCACGCGGGAGCGCTGGAGATGCGGGCCTCCGACGAGGAGACGGAGCGGGCCGCCGCCCTGATCGGCGGGATCGGGCGCGAGGCGCTGACGAACCTGCGCGACGTGCTGGGCGTCCTGCGCACGCCCGAGAGCTCTCCGCTCCAACCGCCGCCCGCCCTGGGGGACCTCGACCGGCTGCTCGACCAGTCCCGTGCCCTGGGCATCGCGGTGACCAGGCAGGACGAGGGCGAGGCGCGGCCCGTCGAGCCGAGCGTGGAGCGGACGGCGTACCGGGTGGTCCAGGAGGCGCTCACCAACGTGCACAAGCACGCGGGCGACGCCGCCACGGACGTGCTCATCCGCTACCGGCCAGAGGAACTGGAGGTGGAGGTGCGCAACGAGGCGCCCAAGGAGCCGCCCGGGGAGCTGCCCGGCGCGGGCTGGGGCCTGGTGGGGCTGCGGGAACGGGTGGAGCTGCTCGGCGGCACGCTGCGTACCAGCGCCCAGGACGGCGGCGGTTTCCTCGTGAGCGCCAGGATCCCGGCATGATCAGGGTGCTCGTCGTGGACGACGAGGAGCTCGTCCGTTCGGGGCTGCGGCTGATCCTGGAGGCGGCGGGCGACATCGCGGTCGCCGGCGAGGCCCGCGACGGCGCCGAGGCCGTCTCCGCCGTGCGGCGGCTGCGGCCCGAGGTCGTGCTGATGGACGTCCGCATGCCGGGCATGGACGGCCTGACCGCCGCCGCGCGGCTCCTGTCCGAGCCGGACGCACCAAAGTTGATCATGCTGACCACGTTCGACCTGGACGCGTACGTGCACGAGGCGCTGCGCCTGGGCGCGGTCGGGTTCCTGCTCAAGGACACCCCGCCGAGAGAGCTGGCCGCCGCCGTCCGCACGGTCGCCGGCGGCCAGGCCATGCTCTCGCCCTCGGTCACCAGGCGCCTGATCGCCTCGTACGCCAACCGCGCCCCCTCCCGTGCCGAGGTGGCGCGCAGGCAGCTCGACCGGCTCACCGGGCGGGAGGAGGACGTGATCGGGGCCGTCGCCCGCGGCCTGTCCAACGCCGAGATCGGCCGCGAGCTACGCCTGACGGAGGCGACGGTGAAGGCGCACGTCAGCCGCGTGCTGGCCAAGCTGGGCCTGGCCAACCGCGTCCAGGCCGCCATCCTGGTCCACGACGCCGACCTGGGCTAAGCGTCGAGAGCGTCCGCGTAGTAGCAGGCCGCCTGGGCCTCGGGCACGGCCGGCAGGATGTCCAGCAGCTCCGAACGGCACCTGGCGTCCACCCCCGCCTCGGCTGCCTTCCCGGAGGCGAGCACCTGGCAGCGGGCGTGGAAACGGCACCCGCCCGGGATCCGGGTCGGGTCCGGCGGCTCGCCGGTCAGCACCACCCGCTCGGGAGACTCCGGCAGCACCGACATCAGGGCCTGCGTGTACGGGTGCCGCGGCGCGGTCAGCACCTGCTCCACCGGCCCCGACTCGACGATCCGGCCCAGGTACATGACCGCCACCCGGTCGGCGATGTTCCAGGCCAGGCCCAGGTCGTGGGTGACGACCAGCGCCGACAGCCCCAGCTCGTCGCGCAGCCGCAGCATCAGGGCCAGGATCTCGCCGCGTACGGAGGCGTCCAGCGAGGCCACCGGCTCGTCGGCGATCAGCACCTTCGGGTTCAGCGCCAGCGCACCGGCGATCACCACGCGCTGCCGCTGCCCGCCGGACAGCTCGTGCGGGTAACGCAGGAAGAACCGGTCCGGCGGCCGCAGCCCCGCCCTGGACAGGGCCTCGGCCACGACCTCCCGCTCGTCCGGCAGGCCGTGGATGCGCGGGCCCTCGGCGACCGCCTCGTACACGGTGTGCCTGGGGTTGAGCGAGCCGGTCGGGTCCTGCAGGACGAGCTGCACCTGCCTGCGGTAGGCCTTGAGCGCCCTGGAGCCGTAGTCCAGGGCGGCGCCGCCGTAGCGGACCTCGCCCGAGGTGGGGCGTTCGAGGCCGAGCAGCGTGCGCGCCAGCGTGGTCTTGCCGCAGCCCGACTCGCCGACCAGGGCCACGATCTCGCCCTCGCCGACGGCCAGGTTCACGCCGTCCACGGCCTTGGCGCGGCGGCCGCGCGAGGAGAACTCCACGCGCAGGTCACGGGCCTCCAGCAGGCTCGGCCGGGCCGTCGAGACCGCCTCGGCGGTGGTCTGCGTCTCGGTCATGAGGCCCCCTCCTTCTCGCGAACGTGCACGCAAGCGGCGGTACGGCGCTCACCCGCGGGCCACAGCGCCACGTCCAGCGTGGCGCATTCGTCCAGCGCGACCGGGCAGCGCGGGTGGAACGAGCAGCCGCCCGGGAGCTGCATCGGGTCGGGCGGGTCGCCTCCGAGGCCCTTCGGGGCCAGCCGCGAGGCCGGGTCGCCGACCGTGGGGAACGCCGCCGCCAGCGCGCGGCTGTAGGGGTGCTTGGCGTCGTGGAACACCTCGGCGGACGGCCCGTACTCGACGACGCGGCCCGCGTACATGACCGCGAGCTGCCCGCACACGTCCGCCAGCACCGACAGGTCGTGCGAGATCATGATCAGCGAGATGCCGTGCTCGGCGACGAGATCCTTGATCAGCGTCAGGACCTGGGCCTGCACCATCACGTCGAGCGCGGTGGTCGGCTCGTCGGCGATGATCAGCCGGGGCGAGCAGGCCAGCGCCATCGCGATCATCACCCGCTGCCGCTGCCCGCCGGACAGCTCGTGCGGGTAGCTGCGGGCCCGCCAGGTGGGCAGGCCGACCTGTTCGAGCAGCTCGGCCACGCGCTTGCGGGCGGCCTCCGGCTTGGCCAGGCCGTGGACGAGCAGCGGCTCGGCGATCTGGTCGCCGATCCTGCGCACCGGGTTGAGCCCGTGCTGCGCGCCCTGGAACACGATGGAGGCCTCGGCCCACCGTACGGCGCGCATGCGGCCCCACTTCATGGTGAGCACGTCCTCGCCGTCGAGCAGGATCCGGCCACCGACGCGCGCGTCGCGGGGCAGGAGCCGCATCAGCGCCATGGCCAACGTCGATTTGCCGGATCCCGACTCGCCGGCGACTCCGAGTGCCGCCCCGGAGTCGAGCGTCAGCGACACACCGCGCACGGCGGGCACCTCGCCCGAGGCGATGCGGTACGTCACCGACACATCATCGAGTTCAAGCAGACTCATGCCGCCCTCCTGAGCCGCGGGTTCAGCACGGCCTCCAGCGCCCGCCCGACGAGGGTGAACGCCATGACGACGGCCAGGATGGCGAGACCGGGGATGAGGATGTACCACCACGCGCCCTGCGTGGCCGCGCCGTAGTCGTAGGAGGAGCGCAGCATGGTCCCCCATGACGTCTTGTTCGCGCTGGCGCCCAGGAAGGCCAGCGTGGACTCGGTGACGATCGCGCTGGCCACCTCCAGCGTGGTGCTGGCCAGCAGCAGCGGCGCCACGTTGGGGAGCACGTGCCGGGTGGTGATGTGCCAGTGCCCGCCGCCGAGCGCCTTCGACCGCTCGATGTACGGCCGGGCCTCCACGGCGAGCGTCTGCGCCCTGATCAGGCGGGCGGTCGACGGCCAGGAGGTGACCGCTATCGCCATGATCACCGTGAACGTGGTGCCGCCCAGGATGGCCGCCAGCACCAGCGCGGTCACCAGCGAGGGCAGCACCAGGAACCAGTCCGTGACCCGCATGAGCGCGCCGCCGGCCCAACCGCGGAAGTGCCCCGCGGCGATGCCGATGACCGTGCCGATCACGATGCTGAGCAGGGCGGCCAGGAAGCCGATGAGCAGCGACGTACGCGAGCCCCACCAGATCATCAGCAGGATCGAGCGGCCGGACTCGTCGGTCCCGAAGGGGAAGTCGAGGCTCGGCGCGGCGAACTTGCCCCCGGTGGCGTCGACGACGCTGGTCACGCCCTCGTCGATGAACAGCGGCGCGACCAGTGCGAACACCACGGCGATGAGCAGGACCACCATCCCGGCGAGGCCTGCTCGGTGGGTGCGGAACTCGGTCCAGAACCGGCTCAGGGCGAGCCGTCTGCGGGCCGCGGCGACGCTGGTCATGCCGACCTCACTCTCGGGTCGAGCATGTGGTAGACCACGTCGGCCAGCGTGTTCATGAGGATCACGGCCACGGTGATCAGCAGGAACGTCCCTTGCATGAGCGTGAAGTCAGGCACCTTGATCGCGCGGTAGAACAGCTGCCCCAGGCCGGGCCAGGTGTAGATCGTCTCCACGGTGACCGCGCCGCCGACCACGAAGCCGATGCGCATGAACACCAGCGTCACCGTGGGCAGCAGCGCGTTGGGCACCGCGTGGCGCCGCCGGACCTCGTCGTCCCGGAGTCCCTTGGCCCTGGCCACGGTCACGTAGTCCTGGCTGACCTCCTCCAGCAGCGACGAGCGCATGATCAGCAGGTACTGGGCGTAGACCACGCCCACCAGGGTCAGGCACGGCAGGACCATGTGCGAGGCCACGTCCAGCACGTACGCGAAGCCGTCCGGCGCGTCCACGCTCTCGATGCCCCTGAACGGGAAGAGGCCGGGAATGGGCCCGATGCCGACGCCGAACACCATCATCAGCAGCAGTCCCAGCCAGAACGTGGGCACCGACCAGAGCACCAGCGACACGCTGGTGGAGAAGCGGTCGAACTTGGTGCCCGGCCGCCATCCGGACCGCGTGCCCTGCCAGATCCCGAGGCTGACGGCGATGACCAGACCCGTGCCCGCGAGGAGCAGCGTCGGGCCGATGCGCTCGCCGATCAGGTCCAGGACCGGCCGCTTGTACTCGTAGGACGTGCCCAGGTCGAGCCTGAGCGTGTTGCCCACGAAGTCGAAGAACTGCTGGAGCACCGGCTTGTCCAGGCCGAGCCGGTGGCGTTCGAGGTTGAGCTGGTCCGGCGTCATGTTGCGGCCCTGCGCCAGGTTGCGCACCGGGTCGCCGGGCAGCAGCCGGAACACGAAGAATGTCCCCACGATCACCATGGCGATGCTGAACAGCGCCCCACCGGCCTTGGACAGCGCGTACTGCAGCGTGCCGCGGCTGGTGGAGCGCTCATCACCAGGGCCCGCCGCCTGGACGGCGGGCTCTGCTGCTTCTAGCGGAGTGGTCATTCGCGCTCGTCTGCGACGCTCTTACGCCGCCTGCTCAGGAAGAAGCCCGCCAGTCCGATGACCACGACGCCACCCACGATGCCGGCGATGAGGCCGGTGTTGGAGCCGCCGCCGCTGCTTCCGCCGCTCGCCGCCGTGGCCTTGACGTCCACGGTGTAGAACGGCCAGTAGCCGCTGCCGCCGTACAGGAGGCCCTTGTCCTCGGGGATCGGGGTGATGCTGGTGACCCGGTCCTTGCGGTAGCCCTCGAGGTCGTTCGGGTAGTAGATCGCGATGACCGGGGCCTCGGTGTAGAGCCGCTCCTCCATCTTCTTGATGGTCTCGGCGCGCTTGGGCCGGTCGAGCTCCTTCAGCTGCTCCTGGTAGAGCTTCTCGAAGGTCTCGTCGCAGAAGAACGACTCGGTGCCGCCGCCCTCGCCGCCCGGGGCCGGCCGACGGCTGCACAGGTGCGTCGCCAGGACCTCCTCGGGGTCGGGGTTGACCGACCAGCCGCTGATCGCGATGTCGAAGAGACCGGTGACGCCCGTCTGCTCGGTGAACTTGCTGGAGTCGAGCTTCACGGTGGTCAGCGTGATGCCGATCTCCTTGAAGAAGCCCGTCAGGTACTCGGCGAGCTTGTCCTCGACCGGGGTGTCGGTGTGGATGCTGAAGCGGAACTCCAGCTTGCGCTTGCCGTCGGGCATCGTGCGGATGCCGTCGGAGCCCTTCTTGTAGCCGGCGTCGTCGAGGATCTTGTTGGCCTTGGCGGGGTCGTAGCCGACCTTCTCGTCGCCCGTGGCCTCCCAGAAGAAGTCCTTGAACATCGGCGGCACGATCGAGCCGTCGGCGGGCTTGGCCAGGCCGTTCTGGACCTCGTCGACCAGCTTCTGCTTGTCGATGGCGTAGTGCAGAGCCTGGCGGACCTTGACGTCCTTCAGGGCCGGGTGGCCGTCACCGACGGGCTTGTTGTCCGTGGTGGTGGCGCCGTGGTTGATCTGCAGGTACGCCGCGCGGCGGCCCTGGGTGTTCCACGCCTCGATGTTCTGGTCGTTCTGGATGGCCTCGAACTCGGCCGGGGACATGCGGCCGAGCAGGTCGATGTCGCCGTTCTTGAGGCCGGCGACGGCGGCCTGCGGGTTGTCGTAGAAGATGACCTGCAGCTCGTCGATCTTGGGCTTGCCCCGCCAGTAGTTGGGGTTGGCCTGCAGCTTGACGTACTGGTCCTTCTTGTGCTCGATCGCGATGTACGGGCCGCTGGTGACGGCCGGGTACTTCTCGGCGTCGTAGTTGGCCATGTCGGTGACCGACTCCCAGACATGCTTGGGCATGATCGGGATCGGGTTGTCCAGCATGGACGCCTGCGGCGACTTGAGCTTGATCGTCAGGTCCTGGCCGCTGGCGGTGACGCTCTCGAAGTTCTCGACCGCCGGGCCGTTGGCCGTCTTGGCGGCCTCGTCCGTCATGATCTTGTTGAACGTCCAGGCCGCGTCATCGGCCGTGACGGGCTTGCCGTCCGACCACTTGGCCGCACGGATCTTGAACGTCCACGTGAGCCCGTCGGGCGTGGTGGTCCACGACTCGGCCAGGTCCGGGCTGGGCTGCAGCGTCTTGGAGTCGGGCACCGTGAGGAAGCCGTACATCCAGCGGTGGATCGAGGTCGAGACCAGGCGGACCGCCAGGAACGGGTTCATCGAGTCCATCGTCTGCGTGGCCCCGACGCGCAGTACCTTCTTCCCCGCCGCGGGCTCCTGGGCATGGGCGGCTGTCGCGCCCTGACCCGCCACTAACAGCGCGACACCTAGCGCTGCCAGGCGCGCGATCCATTTCCTCATATGTGCCTCACCTTCAGGCGGGGGTTTTCCTGTGTAGAGAAAGGCACACCATAGGGAGTCCGCGTGTCAACGCGCTGCGGAAAATTGTTTCATTCTCGTTTCCTTTTGCGGTGTAAATTTTCAGTCCCCTTGGGACTGCCGTGATGCGGCACCCCCAAGGGGACGATGAGGCATCCTACGGGGCGATCAGTGGCAGCCGCCGGAGCCGCAGCACGAACCCCCCGCCTGCGGCAGGAGCTCGATCGCCCCCGCAAGCTCGTAGCCGGCCTCCACCACCGCCGCGTCGATCAGCACGCGGTCGATCGGCGCCTCGCTCGTGACGGTCACGGCCTTGGCCGCCAGGTCCACCTGGACCCCGCTCACGCCCGCGACCCTGCCGACCTCCTCGGTAACGGCGCTCACGCAGTGACCGCAGGTCATGCCCTCAACCTGGTACGTCGTGACGGTCATGCCTCGCTCCTTCACTCCTTGATCCTTGGCGGCCACTATACCCCCTAGGGGTAGGGGTGCATACTACGGCCGCGCCCGGAAAGGGGAGGGGGAAGCACTCAACCCAAGGGGGAGATCACATGTTGGACGGCAAGACCATCGCGTTCCTCGTCGCACCCGAGGGAGTGGAGCAGGTGGAGCTCACGGAGCCGTGGAAGGCGGTCAAGCAGGCGGGCGGCACGCCCAGGCTCGTCTCCACCAAGCGGGGCCAGATCCAGGCGTTCCACCACCTGGACAAAGGCGACCGGTTCGCCGTGGACGCCACGGTGGAGGACGCCGAACCGGCCTCGTTCGACGGCCTCGTGCTCCCTGGCGGCGTCGCGAACCCCGACTACCTGCGGATGGACCCGCGGGCCGTCCGGTTCGCCCGCGCCTTCTTCGACCTGGGCAAGCCCGTGGCCGCCATCTGCCACGCGCCCTGGACGCTGATCGAGGCGGACGTCGTGCGCGGCCGAACGATCACGTCCTGGCCGAGCCTGCGGACCGACCTGCGCAACGCGGGGGCGACATGGGCGGACCAGGAGGTCGTGATCTGCACGTCAGGGCCCAACACCCTGGTCAGCAGCCGCAAGCCGGACGACCTCAAGGCCTTCTGCCAGGCCGCTACCGACGCGTTCGCGGAGTAGCCGCACCCTGGAGCAGGGTCTCGGCCAGGCTCCTGACCGCGGACTTGAGCCGCGCCACCCCGCCGTCCGCCATGACGTGCCGGGCCAGATCGGCATCGAAGGAGCCCAGCAGCGCGTGGGCGGCGAACTCCGCGTCCAGGCCACCTTCCGGCCGGGCCGCGGCGATCAGGGCCGTCACGTGCGCGTGCCAGCGCAGGTAGGTCGGATCGCGGTACTTGTCCTCGGCGCAGGCCCGCTCGTGCGCGGCGAAGAGCGCCAGGTTGCGCTCGGCCAGCTCGCACAGCTCGTCCAGGAAGGCCGTCAGCCGGCCCTCGGGGGGCGTGCCGGGCCCGAGCGCGGAGCCGGGTGTCTCGATGGCCAGCGCCAGCGCGGCGGCCCGCTCGGCGAGCAGCTCCTGGAACAGCCCGGTACGGCTGCCGAAACGCCGGAACAGCGTGCCCTTGCCGACCCCCGCCGCCGCGGCCACCCGGTCGAGGGAGATGTGCTCGGCGCCGTGGGCGGCGAGCAGCTCCTCCGTGGCCCGCAGGATCGCCTCCCGATTACGGGTCGCGTCTGACCGCACCGGCCTTACCTCCTCTTGCAAGCGGACCGTCGGTCCTCATACTATCCCTGCCATCGAAGCGGACCAACAGTCCGCATCCTGACAGCGGGGAGAATGAGCATGCGTGCGTTGATCGCGGGGCCGGGAGCCGAGGGACGCTTCGCGGAGGTGCCCGACCCCGAGCCGGGCCCCGGGCAGGCGCTCGTCGAGGTCCGTCACGCGTCCGTCAACTTCAGCGACCTGCGGCACATGGGCCGCCTGCCGGAGGGCACCGTGCTCGGCTACGACGCCGCCGGGGTCGTCCTGCGCGCCGCCGAGGACGGCACGGGACCGCGCGAGGGGGCGCGGGTGGCGGCGTTCGGGGCGGGCGCGTGGGCCGAGCGGGCGGCGTTCGACACCGGCTCGCTCGCGGTGGTGCCCGACGGGGTGGACCTGGTACGGGCCGCCGCGCTCCCGATGGCCGGCCTCACGGCGCTGCGTTCGCTGCGGGCCGCCGGACCCGCGCCGGGCTCGCGCGTCCTGGTGACCGGGGCGTCGGGGGCCGTGGGACGGCTGGCCGTGCAGCTGGCCGGGCGCGCCGGCGCCCACGTCATCGCCTCCGTCAGCAGACCGGAACGCGCCGAGCGACTGGCGGCCGGCCTCGGAGCTGTCGTCGACATCGTGGTCGGCCTGGACGGGGTCGAGCCGGTCGACGTCGTGATCGAGACGGTCGGCGGCCCGGCGCTCGTCGCCGCCTGGGCCCTGCTGAAGCCCGGCGGCAACCTCCAGAGCGTCGGCTGGGCCTCCGGACAGCCCGCCACCTTTCCCCCGAACTCGACCTTCTCCCTGGGCCCGGCCAGGTCGCTCAACTCCTTCGGCGACGTGACGGCCCCCGCCGACGATCTCGCCCACCTGCTCGCCCTCGTGGCCGCGGACGACCTCTCCCTCGAAATCGGCCTGGCCGGCTCGTGGGAGGACCTGGACGACGCGAAGGCCGCCCAGCTCGGCGGTTCTCTCACCGGGAAGATCGTCCTGGCGGTTGGCCGAACGCCCTGACGAGCCCGAAACCCACCTGTAACGCCTTGTCGTCGCCAAAGAAATGGTCTAGATGTAGTCCAAATGGAGCGTCCTCCACGCCCCCCAGGGAGACCTCAATGACCACTGAAGAGGATTCCAGGCGACTCGCCGAGCTCGGCTACAAGCAGGAGCTGGCCCGCACCTGGAGCGGTTTCTCCAACTTCGCCATCTCCTTCTCGATCATCTCCATCCTCGCCGGCTGCTTCACCACCTTCGGACAGGCCTGGAACTACGGTGGCCCGATCGCCATCTCGTGGGGCTGGCCGCTGATCTCCGCGTTCATCCTGATCATCGGTTTCTGCATGTCGGAGCTGGTGTCGGCGTACCCGACGGCGGGCGGCATCTACTGGTGGGCCGCCACGCTGGGCAAGCCGATCCACGGCTGGTTCACCGGCTGGCTCAACCTGATCGGCCTCATCGCCGTCACCGCGTCGGTGGACTACGGCTGCGCCACGTTCCTCAACATGACGCTCAAGCTGCTCACCGACGGCGCGTGGGAGGCCACGCTGCCACAGGCGTTCCTGCTGTTCGTGATCATCCTCGTGGCCCACGCGCTGATCAACATCTACAGCCACAAGCTCATCTCGCTGCTGCAGAACGTCTCGGTCTGGTGGCACGTCGCGGGCGCCGCGATCGTCGTCGGGATCCTGATCTTCGCGCCCGACCACCACCAGTCGCTCGGCTTCGTCTTCGGCGGCACGAACAACAACTCCGGCTTCGGCGCCGGCTCCGACGGGCTGTCGTTCTGGTTCTACGTGCTGCCGCTCGGCTTCCTGCTCACCCAGTACACGATCACCGGCTTCGACGCCTGCGCGCACGTGTCGGAGGAGACCCAGGGCGCGGCCAGGACCGCCGCCCGCGGCCTGTGGCAGTCGATCTTCTACTCGGCGATCGGCGGCTGGATCCTGCTGCTGTCGTTCCTGTTCGCGGCCACCAACGTGGACGAGATCAACAAGCAGTCCGGCTTCGTGGGAGCCATCTTCGAGACCGCGCTCTCCGCCCCGCTGGCCACCGTGGTGTTCGCGATCTCCACGATCGGCCAGTTCTTCTGCGGGATGAGCTGCGTGACGTCGATGTCGCGCATGACGTACGCGTTCTCCCGCGACCGCGGCGTGCCCGGCTGGCGGCTGTGGTCGAAGGTGGACCGCAACCGCACCCCGGTCAACGCGATCATCGGAGGCTGCGTCGTGGCCGCCCTGATCACCCTGCCCGCCCTCTACGCGCCTCCCGGACTGACCACGCCGGTCGCGTTCCTGGCCGTCGTGTCGATCGCGGTCGTCGGCCTCTACCTGGCCTTCCTCATCCCGATCTGGCTCCGGCTCCGGGCAGGCGACGCCTTCAAGCCGGGCCCGTGGACGCTCGGCCGCAAGTACAAGGTGCTCTGCTGGATCGCCTGCGTCGAGATCGTCGTCGTGTCGATCTACTTCATCATGCCGATCTCACCCGCCGGGGTGCCCGGCAACAAGGCCTTCGACTGGACCTCGGTCAACTACGCCCCGATCGCGGTCGGGGTGGTGCTGGTCGGCATCGCCCTGTGGTGGGCGCTGTCGGCCAAGCACTGGTTCACCGGCCCCCGCCGCACGGTCGACGAGGTCCCGATCTCCTGACCCGGCACGCGGGTACGGCCACCACGGCCGTACCCGCCTGCTTGCAAACTGCTAGCATTTCTCTATGGCAACGCTCTACATTCGCGATGTCCCCGAACCCGTAGCCGAGTCGTTGAAGGAGCGAGCGGCCGAGGCAGGCATGTCTCTTTCGGCTTACGTCGCGAGGGAGTTGGCAGACATCGCCGCCAGGCCGACCAATGCCGAAATCGTCAAGCGGCTCAAGTCTCGGGATCGATCCCAAGGGCCGTCCACCGCCGACATCCTCGACGCCGTCCACGAGGGCAGACGATGATCGTCATCGACTCGTCCGCGATGGTCGAGGCATTGGCGGGACGTGCGGCGGATGCCGAGCTCATCGACGCCCTCCAGGCGAGTGTCCACGCCCCTCACCTGCTCGATGTCGAGGTTCTCTCGACCCTGCGGGGTCTCTCGCTCGGCGGCAAGCTCGGCACGGCCGCGGCGGAGCAGGCGCGAGCCGATTATCTCGCGCTGAAGATCGCCCGCTACGAGATCAAGGGCATCGCGGAGCGCATCTGGGAGCTGCGGCACAACTACACGTCCTACGACGCTTCCTATCTCGCACTCGCCGAAGCGCTCGAGGCCCCGCTCTACACCTGCGACGGCAAACTCGACGGTGGCGGACATGATGCCGACGTGCGGGTCTTTCCGCGCGGCTGAAGGAGCGCTCAGGAGGCTTCGAAGGCGGTGGCCACGGCCGTGCGGACCTCGGCCATCGAGGCCGTGCCCAGCTCGCGCTTGAGCGAGGTCATGTCCACGTCGGGCATGCCGCAGGCGACCGCCCAGTTCCACGGCTCCAGGTCGCCGTCCACGTTGAGCGCGAACCCGTGGCTCGTGACGCCCCGGCTCTGCCGCATCCCGATCGAGATGATCTTGCGGCCGGTCTCGGCGGTCCAGACGCCGGTCAGCAGCTCCGAGCCCGGCGGCGTGTCGCGGCGCTCGGCGGGCAGGCCCAGCTTGCCCAGTGCCTCCACCAGCCGCAGCTCCACCTCGCGCACGTAGTCGACGATGCCCTGGTCCTCGGCGAGCTTGACGATCAGGTAGCCGACGAGCTGGCCCGGCCCGTGGTAGGTGAGCTGGCCGCCGCGCCCGGTCTCCATGACGGGGATGCCGCGCTCGGGGGCGGGCAGGTGGGCCATCGGCGTACGGCGCCCGATCGTGTAGACCGACGGGTGGCTGAGCAGCCACAGCGTGTCCGGCCGCTCGTCCCGCTGGCGCTGCCCGACGAGGTCGGTCATGCGCTCCATCGCGGCGTCGTAGTCGACGAGATCGTCCTGGACGAGTGTCAGCGGCCTTGCCCTCATCCTTCGAGGATAAGCGGCATCCCGGGCATCGGCGCACGCGGCCCTGACCGCCGTTCCTGGCCCGCGAGGATCTGGTGGCCGAGGTCTTCGTGGCGGTGCCGGACTCGGCCCACACCTACCGTGCCGACCCCGGCACCGAGATCGCCTGGCTGCACGGCGTGGCGCGCAGGACGATCTCGGCCGAGCGGCGGCGGGCGGCCCACCGGCGCCTGTCGCGGACGTCACGCCGCCGAACGGTAGCCCTTCGGCTCCTCCGGGATGAGGATCCACATGACGACGTAGACGACCCACAGCGGCCCGGGGATGAGCGACAGCAGGAGCCACAGGATCCGGACGAGAGTGGGCGGCAGGCCCATCTTGTCGGCGAGACCGCCGCAGACGCCGGCCAGAATCCTGTGCTCTCGTGAGCGGTACATGATGTTTCCTCCGTGTGTGACGACCTACCTGTTCAACGGACGGACAGGCCGACGGACTCCCGTCAGGAACCCTGAGAAAACCCTGTAAGGGTCAGCCACTCATGTGCCATGCCCAGATGTCGGCTGGTCAGTCCCCGTGCCGGGTCCACGTGGATGAGCAGGAAGTCAGCCAGACCCTGATGCACCCTGAGATACTCCTCGTCCTCCGCCCACACCTGGTCGTCGAACCAGACGAACGGCCGCCGGCCCACATAGCGGGCCACATGCTGCGTCTTGAACATCTCCCCGCGCTCCGAGACCACGTTCGGGTCCACGGGGATGACGGGCAGCGAGGGCAGGCCGATCCTGGGAGCGATCCAGTCGTTGGCGTGCTGCTCCCACGTCGTCGCCCAGACCAGCTCGGAGCCGGTCGCCAGGGCCAGGTCGAGGAGCCTGCGGCCGTGGCGCGGGTTGAGGTGCACGGTGTAGACCTCGCCGTCGATCGTGCACCGGTAGCGCCGGAAGTCCGGAGTGGGGCGGCCCATCGGGTTGAGCACGCCGTCCACGTCCAGCAGCAGCAGTGGTTTCATCCGGCCCGGTACTCCTGCGGGCTGACGCCGCGCACCCGCTTGAAGGCCGCGCTGAGCGCGAACGGGCTCCCGTACCCCACCTTCCTGGCCACCGAGCCGATCGTCGCGTTCGGCTCCCGCAGCAGGTCGGCGGCCAGCGCCAGGCGCCAGTCCGTGAGGAAGGACATCGGCGGCTCGCCGACCAGCTCGGTGAAGCGCCTGGCCAGCGACGCCCTGGACACGCCCACCTCGGTGGCCAGCGCGGCGACCGTCCACGGGTGCGCCGGATTGTTCTGCAGCAGGCGCATGGCCCGGCCCACCACCGCGTCGCCCATCGCGCGGTACCAGGCGGGCGCCTCGTTCGCGTGAGTGGCGAACCACGAGCGCAGCACCGCGATGAGCAGCAGGTCGAGCAGCCGGTCGAGAACCGCCTCCTGGCCCGGCTCGTCCTTGACGATCTCGGCGCCGAGCAGCGAGCTGATCGGGTCTCCCGGCTGGGTGAGCAGCTGTGGCAGCGCGTCCAGCAGCCGCCTGCTGACCTCGCCCTCCAGGTTGTACGTGCCGGTGAGCAGCACGGTGCCCCCCGACGGGTCGTTCCCCCACGTGCGCACGCCCATGGACATGGTGTCGTAGGGCGACTCGCCGTCGATCGTGCGGCACTCCTGGCCGGGGAGGATGACGACCTGCGGCTTGAGGCCAGGCTCCGAGGCCACCGTGTACGGCCGCGGCCCCCGGGCGATCGCGACCTCCCCCGGCGACAGGCGCACGGGCTCACCCGCGTCGAACGCGATCCACGACTCCCCGCGCACCTGCGCGATCAGCGACAGCGGGGCCTCGTCCTGGATGCGCATCGACCAGGGCGGATCCAGGATCGAGCGGAGCAGGAAGGCGCCACGGGCCCGCGGGCCGTCCAGTAGCGCCGCCAGCTGGTCCATGGGTTAGACGATCGCATATGCCATTGCGCTTCTCAACCATGGAGAGTCTTATGGGTATGGCGGCTTACTAGATATATGACGATTCTGGTTCTGGGCGGCACGGGCAAGACCGGCCGCCGCGTGGTCGACCGACTCAACGCTCTCGACCTGCCCGTGCGGATCGGGTCCCGCCCCCTGTTCGACTGGCAGGACCGCTCCACGTGGCCGACGGCCCTCGACGGCGCGACGGCCGTCTATCTCGCCTATGTCCCCGATCTGGCCTTCCCCGGCGCGTACGAGGACGTCAAGGCGTTCACGGAGCTGGCCGTGAGCGGCGGCGTGCGGCGGCTGGTCCTGCTGTCCGGGCGCGGCGAGCCGGAGGCGGAGGCCAGCGAGCGGACCGTGCGGGAGTCCGGGGCCGAGTGGACGATCGTCCGCTGCAGCTGGTTCATGCAGAACTTCAGCGAGGGCTTCTTCTACGACCAGGTGCTCGAAGGCGTCATCGCGCTGCCGGTCGCCGACGTCCCCGAGCCGTTCGTGGACGTGAACGACATCGCGGACGTGGCCGCCGCCGCGCTCAGCCGGGACGGCCACGCGGGCCGGCTCTACGAGCTCACCGGGCCGCGACTGCTGACGTTCGCGCAGGCGGCCGAGGAGCTGTCCAGGGCCACCGGCAGGGAGATCTCGTTCGCGCGGGTGACGCCGGAGGAGTACGTGACCGCGGCCGTCAAGAACGGCGTGCCCGAGGAGGAGGCCGCGGGCCTGGCCGCGCTGTTCACCGGCATCCTGGACGGCCGCAACGCCTCCGTGGCGGACGGCGTGCGGCAGGCGCTCGGCCGCCCGGCCCGCGACTTCACCGACTACGCCGAGGCCGCCGCCGCGATGTGGCAGCGCCTCTGAGATCTCACGGGGTCGGTGCTCCTCGTGGCCGTACGGGACTCTGTACGCGACGCGAGCAACCCACCGGCCCCGGCATCCGCTAGCCTCACCCTCGTCACTCCCGCGTTCTCGGAAGGTTGTCGTCGTGATCGGCTGGCTAGAAGCGGTGGTTCTGGGGTTGGTCCAGGGGCTCACGGAGTTCCTGCCGATCTCCTCCAGCGCCCACATCCGGGTGGTCTCCGCCATCGCCGGCTGGCAGGACCCAGGGGCGGCGTTCACCGCCGTCATCCAGATCGGCACCGAGCTGGCCGTGCTGATCTATTTCCGCAAGGAGATCTGGGAGATCATCTCCACCTGGACCAGATCCCTGTTCAACAAGGACCTGCGCGGCCACTGGGCCGCCCGCATGGGGTGGTACATCATCGTCGGCTCGCTGCCGATCGTGGTGCTCGGCGTGATATTCAAGGACCAGATCGAGACCGTCTTCCGCGACCTGCGCCTGGTGGGCACCACGCTGATCGTCTTCGCCCTCCTCCTCTGGTTCGCCGACCGCACCGCCCGCAACAAGCTCACGCTGGAGAAGCACCTCAGCTTCGCCCACGCCATCGTGTACGGCTTCGCCCAGGCGCTCGCCCTGATCCCCGGGGTGTCCCGCTCGGGCGGCACCACGACCGCCGGCCTGCTGCTCGACTACCGCCGCGAGGACGCCGCCAAATACTCGTTCCTGCTGGCCATCCCCGCCGTGCTGGGCTCGGGCGTCTACGAGCTGCGCGAGATCGGCAAGGGCCCGGCCCCCGAGTGGGGGCCGACGATCCTCGCCACGGTCATCTCGTTCGTCGTCGGATACCTGGCCGTGGCCTGGTTCCTGCGTTACATCAGCACCCACCGCTTCACCGGCTTCGTGATCTACCGGATCGTCCTGGGCTTCTTCCTCATCCTCGCGGTCACCGCGGGCTGGATCCCGGCCCTAGGCTGACACGAGGGCCGGAGCCGGATAGTACGCCGCCCACGCCTCGTCGCCCATGCGCAGGATCTTCAACCCGGTCCAGCCGAGGGCGACGACGGGCAGGATCCAGAACACCACGGTCAGGGGCCCGTACGGGACGGGGAACGAGACGACGTAGCCGACGAGGACGAGCAGCGGCACCCACCAGCCGACGAAGCCCGCCCGCCACACGGCCGCGGTCAGCAGCGGCAGGCCGAGGACGGCGAAGAAGATCCACGGCATCTGGAAGCCGATGATGACCCCGGGCAGGTTCAGCATCTCGTCGAGGATCCGCTGGGCCTCCTCCGGCGGGTGGTGCTGCCCGAGCCACCACTCCACGGGGTCCATCATGAGCAGCGCGGACGTCGAGAGATAGCCGATCACCGTCATACCCGCCGCCACGTGGCCGAGCCGCGTGGCCTTGCGCCGGGTGAGGTGGGCCAGGCCGAGCGCGGCCACGGCCATGAGCATCCAGCTCCAGTGGTAGAGCGCGGACTCGGTCTGGGCGAGCGCGGGGTTCGCGCCGTAGCTGACCGCCTCCCGGTCGTCGCCCCAGGTGCCTGGATCGACGACGACGGCGACGGCCTGGAGCAGCGGGGCCACGATGAGCAGTACGCCCGCCGCGATGCGCCGAAAGGTCACCTGGTCGTTCAACATGCCGACGACGGTAGGCGCCGCGCCCGCCGCCCGTCGTCCGCCTGCGGACCGATCCGGCGTCCCCTACGCGGCGGAGAAGATCACGTCGGCCGGAGGGTCCGGGGGTAGCGGCTGCAGAGGGCGAAGACGACGGCGAAGAGGGTCCAGGCGGCGACGTACGCGACGGGGTGGGCCCAGGCGTCGCCGACGAGGTCGCTCAGCGCGGCGCGGCCCTCGAAGTAGAGCGCCAGGCCCGCCACCGCGCCGGGGATCGCACCCCACCACCGCTGCCACCACACCTCGTGGACGACCACCTCGAACACGACGAGGGCGATCGGGCCGAGCAGGAGGAACTTCAGCCCGGGCGGCTGGGACAGCAACGCGGTGAGCCCCATGACCGCCACCGCCGAGGCGGCCGTCAGGAGCACCACGGCCCCGAAGGGCGCGGGCTCGTTCCGGGGGTCGATGTCTTCGGACATGATCACCATTCTGGCCGAAGGCGCGCTACCCGACGGACACGCCCTCCTTCGGGGAGACCGCCTGCGGACGGTAGGTGGCCAGCGTGAACAGCAGCGCCACCAGCCCGAACGCGGTGGCCAGCACGATCACGCCCGTCCTGCCGTACCAGTCGAGCGTCGCGCCGCCGGCCAGCCCGGCCAGGAACAGGCCCACGTACTGGGCCGACGACAGCAGCCCCAGGCCGATCGGCACGTTGCAGGGCACCACGGAGACGGTCCTGAACTGCTGGGCGGGGGCCACCAGCCAGCCGAGCGCGCCCCACAGGAACGCCCATACGAGGGCGACGGGCAGGGCCAGGTTCGCGACGGGGATGAGGGCCAGGAACAGGGTGCTCGCGCCCAGGGCGAGCAGCACCATCCTGCGCGGCCCGTACAGGTCGGTGAAGCGCCCGCCGAGCTGGTTGCCCACGATGCCGCCGATCCCCCACGCCCACAGCACGGCGGGCAGCGGCAGGTCGATCAGCGACCCGATGTAGGTGTACGCGGTGAACGCCGCCGCGAACAGCAGCAGCTGCGTCACCAGCACCGCCAGCACCTGCCGGTCGCCCAGCGGCGCGAGACGCTCCCGCAGCCGCCCCGACGTCGGGATCCTGACCACCGGCACCACCGCCGCGACCCAGGCGAACCCGATCACGCCCAGCCCCGCCACCATCCACAGCGTGGACCGCCAGCCCGAGACCGAGCCCAGCCAGGTGCCCAGGGGCACGCCGATCGCGTTCGCGACCGTCATCCCGCCCATCACCAGCGCGAGCGCGCGCCCGCGCCGCTCGGGCTCGGTCAATGCGTTCGCCACGCCGGACGCGGTCGGCGTGAACATCGCCGCCCCCGCCGCCGCGACCACCCGGGTGGCCATGACCAGCGGGTACGTCGGAGCCAGCGCGGTCAGGACGTTGCCCAGCACGAACACGCCGAGGGCCACCAGCAGCACGGTCCTGCGCGACAGCCGGGCGGTCAGGGCGGCGAGGACGGGCGACAGCACCGCGTACGCCAACGCGAAGACGGTCATGAGCTGCCCCGCCGCGGAGGACGAGATCCCCAGTTCCTTCGAGATGGGCGGTAAGAGCCCGGCGGTCACGAACATGCCCGTACCGATGGCGAAATTTCCGGCAGCAAGCGGGTAGAGCTGCGAAGTCATGGGGCCTCCAGGAAAAAGTTGGACATGCATCAAACTGACGTATAGTTGGATTGTTGTCAAACAATAGAACGAAGGTAGGGTTTGACCATGCGCCTGCTACCTCACCCGGCTACGGAGGACATCGAGCTCACGGAGGTCCTGCGGGCGCTGTCCGACCCCGTCCGCCTGGAGATCGTCGTCCGGCTCGCCCTGAGCGGCGTGATGAACTGCGGCGAGGCGGGTGACGACCTGGGCGTGCACAAGTCGACGGCCTCGCACCACTACCGGACGCTGCGCGAGGCGGGCGTGGTCATCACCAAGCAGGAGGGACGGCTCAAGTTCATGAGCCTGCGCCGCGACGACCTCGAGTCCCGCTTCCCCGGCCTGCTCGACTCGGTCCTCTCCGCCGCCGGGATCCCGAGCCCTGCCCTGATCCCGAGCGCCGACGTCCCCGCCCCGCGTTGATGCGCCACGACTCGCTGCCCATCCGGCACGTCCTGCCCGACCTGCTCGCCGCGCTCGAGCAGCACGGCAGCGCGGTGCTCACGGCACCGCCCGGCACGGGCAAGACGACGGTCGTGCCCCTGGCCCTGGCCGAGGCGGGCATGCGGGTGCTGGTCGCCGAGCCGCGGCGGCTGGCCGTGCGCGCGGCGGCCAGGCGGATGGGCGTGAGCTACACGATCAGGGGCGAGCGCCACACGGGCGCGAACCCGATGGTCGAGGTCGTCACCACCGGCGTCCTGCTCCAGCGCCTCCAGCGGGACCAGGAGCTCGCCGGGGTGGACGCGGTCGTGCTCGACGAGTGCCACGAGCGGCACCTGGACGCGGACACCTCCCTGGCGTTCCTCCTGGACGTACGCGACACGCTCCGGCCCGACCTGCGCCTGCTGGCCACCTCGGCGACCGCCGACGCCGAACCGTGGTCCCGGCTGATCGGCGGCCCGATCGTCGCGGCCACCGGCGCCGCGTACCCCGTCGAAACGGTGTGGGCCCCGCCGGCCCGCCCGGTCGCCCCGCCGCACGGCCTCCGCGTCGACCCCGCGCTGCTGTCCCACGTGGCCTCGGTGGTCCGCAGGGCGCTGGCGGAACGGGAGGGCGACGTGCTGTGCTTCCTGCCCGGCGTGGCCGAGATCGCCAGGGTCGCCGGGATGCTGGACGGCGTGGCGGTGCTCCAGGTGCACGGGCAGGCCCCGGCCCACGTCCAGGACGCCGTGCTCGCGCCGGGCCCGGCCCGCCGGGTGGTGCTGGCCACGTCGGTCGCCGAGTCGAGCCTGACCGTGCCCGGCGTCCGGGTGGTGGTCGACTCCGGCCTGGCCCGCGAGCCCCGTACCGACCACGCCCGCGGCCTGGGCTCCCTCACCACGGTCAGGGTCTCGAAGGCGTCGGCCGGCCAGCGCCGAGACTCGGCGAACCGGCGAAGGCGGCAAGGTCGGCCAGGCTGCCGTTGAACACCGTCGGCGAGCCCGGAAGGGTGCTGGAGGAGCCGGCG